>NZ_LWGE01001181.1:0-9440 GCF_001635315.1 Oleiphilus sp. HI0123 | reverse complement strand
TTCGGCTTCACTACCGCGATGCAAAGATTCTGTAAGCGCATGCTGTAAATCTTCGGTCGTAACCGATATTTCCAGCAGCTTTTGCTCATGCATCTGCAAAGAGCAATCACGACCGCCCAAAGCCAGTGCCCATTCACCATTACCGATCACCTGGATTTCCTGGTGACGGGTGGTTTCGATATTCAACTCGACAAGAATATTCTTGTTGTCGCCTTGGCCTGTCGCTTTTACCTCGTTGAGGATCTCAAGTACTAGAGAAGGTGCTTCATCTGCTGCTTGGCTTAAGCGCTCTTCGATGCTGCCTTTAAAGCTTGAAGGGCTGGAGAGTATTCGTTGGCCTTTACCTCCGCCACCGCCGATGCATTTCAGGCGAATACGGTTTTCAGGGTATTCCTGGCCAATCTTGATTACTTGCTCGCGGACGGTTTCCTGAAGCTCTGCCACGCTATAAAGGTCGATGCCTTTTTTGTAGCCTGCATCAAGCACGACGTCGGCTTTATCTTCAATTGAGTCGGCATTTTCAAAGCGTTTTTGGTTGAGTGCTAAGCCTTCTTTTTTGACTAAAGACAGTAGCGCCTTTTCATCGCTATGCTTTTTAAGGAGTGTCAAGGCAGTAGCATTGTTGATTCCAGGCGTTACACTGACGCCGACTTGCAATGCGGTGCGCTTCGCCTCGTCTTTTAGGCCTGCTTTATGAACCGTTTCCGAGCAAGGGCCAATAAAGTTCAGACCGGCTTCTTCCATTGCGCCAACCATCGCTTCGTCTTCGGCCATAAAGCCGTAGCCGGCAAAAATAGCGTTATAGTTGTTCTCTTTAGCAATGCGAATGATCTGTTCTATGCGCTGAACACGCTCTTCTTTATCTGCGCCGCTGTAGTCTGGCACACGGTGAATGCGGTCAGGATTGTTGATTTGGCGCAGTTCTGGCGCCAAGGCATTTTGATAAACAATACTGTCTTTTTCAGACAATAAGATACCGCAATGCGTCACTCCCATTTCTGCAAATACATCCATTGCTTCTTTACGAATAGGGCCGCGACAAATGATTAAGGGGCGAATGTCTTCACACGAGAAGCTACGTACCCAAGTGCTGTCTGATTGGCCTAAACGACGGTCTTGATGAGTCAGCGGGTTGTTAAGGTAATGTTCGTTACTCATTAGAAAGACTCCCTTTGTACGCCGCCGAGTGGCTCAGGTGTATAGTGTGATAAGTGGAAATTGAGCTGTTCGCACAAGACCTTGCGCATGTCTCTGGGCATAACAATTTGAGAGATCGACCCTAGGCTCAACGCCTCATTTGGGTTCATCAATTCTTCTTCATAGCGTTTTGCGAGTAAGGCTTCTTGCTCAGCGCCCCATTCGGCACTTTGCTCGCCTGTCTTAACCGCACCGCGAATAGCGCGTAACTCCTTCTTATAGACAAATTCTACACCTGCTGGTCCCATTACGGCTGCTCTGGTAGAAGGCAGGGCGCATACAAAGTCTGCACCTGTCTGATAGCAGTTGTAAGAAGCGTAAGCACCACCGAAAGCGTTACGAATGATCACCAAAAAACGAGGCGTTCTTAGGTCAATAATTGAATCAAGCATTGCTCTACCTGCTTGCACAATACCGTTTGATTCTTGATCTTTACCAGGTAAGAAACCCGTTGTATCTTCCATAAAGATGACAGGGATATTGTAAAGGTTACAGAAGCGGATAAAGCGTGCATTCTTATAGGCTGCATCAATATCAATCTGGCCTGAAGACACGGCGCTGTTATTGGCCAGAAAGCCGACCACATTGCCACCCATTCTACCCAAGGCTGTAACCGTGTTACGTGCACGCTCTTCCTGAATTTCAATAAAGTCGCCATGGTCGCAAAGTTGCTGGATCATGATAGTGACATCAATAGGCGTATTGAAACCGGTTGGGCTATTGAAGGCCTTCTTCAGCAGGATGTCGATATCCCAGGTCTTACGATCAATCGGATCGGACGTTTCCTGATAGGGTGCTAACTCGGAATTGTTGTTCGGAAGATATTTGAGTAGTTGGCGAACTTTCTTCAAGGCGCTGACTTCATCTTTTACCACGATATCTGTGACACCACTTTGGCTATGTACGCCAGGGCCGCCAAGCTCGTCAGGCGTTACATCTTCACCGAGTACACTTTTCACCACACCAGGGCCTGTTAGGCCAAAGAATGTATCATTTGGCTGAATCATAAAGCTACCTTGGCGTGGAAGGTATGAACCACCACCGGCATTAAAACCAAACATGCACATAATGCTAGGTACAACACCGCTGATCTTTCTTAAAGCGGTAAAAGCTTCGGCGTAACCGTCTAGACCGCCGACTCCGGCGGGGACGTAAGCGCCGGCACTATCGTTTAGGCCCACTAAAGGAATCTTTCGTTTACCCGCAAGCTCCATTAAGCGGGCTAGCTTAGTGCCGTTGGTGGCATCCATAGAGCCCGCCCTGACGGTGAAATCGTGACCGTATAAGGCAACGTCTCGGCCGTCTATTTTTACGACTGCCGTGACGATTGACGCGCCATCTAGATTTTTACCCCAGTTCTGGAACAGTACCTTTGGGTCTTCATCTGTTAGAACTGAAATACGTTCCCATATCGTCATTCGCTTTTTACTGTGTTGACGCGTAATGGCCGTTACACCAGCAGCTTTTCTTGGGCGCTGCATCAGGTCGTAACCTTTACGGAGAGTTTCTTCATAAAGTCCGGGGTTTTCTGCATTTTGCCCGGGGATTCTAAAGTCCAGCTCGTTGTCAGAACCAAAAGGGTTATCTAGGCTGATCTTGGGTGTGGCGTCTTTGCTTGTTGTCATCGCACGGTCCGTTAGTTTGCTTGCCTGTCGTGATAGGAGTTCGTTAAATAAAGCTACTAAGTATAGGTGTATTTTAGCGCTCAAGTGTAGCGAAGTTTTGGCAATTTAATATTATGACTAAAACGAAAAAGGTTCGCTTTTGTCCTAAAAAGTGCAGCGATGATATTTGGAAATGTCTATAAAATAAAGTGCGCTTCGATACGAGAGGTAAGGTGTGATATTTAATTAAGGTGTTGAAATTAAACAGATAAGTGTTTTGTTATGATGTCTGTATAGGACAAATATATAAAATTTAAATAGACATAAACGCTTATTTGTTGGTTGAAAAGGTGCAGATAAATAGACTTAATCGCTTATTTTATCTTTTTTACGCGGTAGGTTTTCGGTGTTTCGCCTGTCCATTTTGTATAGGCGCGTGAAAAGGCTCGGGGTTCGCTGAAGTTAAGGTGCTGAGAAATTTCTGCGATAGTCAGGTTGCGCTTGGTCAGCAGCTTATTAGCGATATCGAGGCGAAGATTATCCTTGATTTGTTGATAGCTAATGCCTTCTAGGTGAAGCTTTCGGCGTAGTGTTTGTTCACTGATTCCTAATTGGCGAGAGATGACAGCGCTATTTGGAAGTTTAATTGCTTCGCTGATGTGGGTGCTCTTGGGCTCTATAAGAAGTTTGATTTGTGCTGTCAGGCTATTGTCTTCGCCGGGGATGGTAAGTAGATCTATCGGCGCGCGTGCTAGAAAGACTTTTAGGTCGCGAGTAGTTTTGATCAAAGGCTCTTCGAGATACTTCCGATGGAAGACTAAGCGGTTGAATTTGCTCTTTTGGTTAGTTTTACAGCGAAACAAGAGCTCAAATTCTTCATGATCAATGGGGGTGTAATTAATATAGGCGCCAATTAGTTTAATGGGTTTGCCAATGTACCAACTTGCAAAGCGGTGCCAAATGACGTGCCAGTACTCGATATAAAAGTGCTCGAAATCTAATTCCGGAGTGTTGAACTCTGAGGTGAAATATACGTGCTCTCCTTCGACATCAAGAGAAACCTTTATTTCATTGTTGATCTGGTTATAGAAGCGAATCCCTCGATGCAATAGTTCTTCGAGGTTATGACTGTAACTGACCCATTCAGCCATGAGGGCAAAGGTTCCGAGCTTAATGGGGGTTTCAGTGAAGCCCATAAACTCGTCATTTAGGGTCTCTGCAATACTTGAATAGAGCTTGGCAACCGACTCTACCGGGAAGCGTGCTCTGGGGTTTCTGAGTTGAAGTTCGGATATTCGCGCTTGCTTTAGCAGTTGGCGAGTATCGACGCCTTTTTTTCTCGCGCCGCCTAGCGCGCTGAGGATGTAGTGAGTGCCAATGGTTGCCATGTGGTGCTAATTATCGAATCGCAAGCGGATAACAAAAAAGCCCGGTAACTACCGGGCTCTTAATTCAATGCCGAGCTGAGGCTTACAAACGCGCATCAACATCATCTTTGTCGAATAGATATTTCACATCAAAGATAACGTTATTGGTTTTGCATAGCTTACGGATTTCTGCGATACCCATTTCTTTGATCTGGTCGTGTGATACGCAAATGACTGCTGCATCGTAGTGATCTTGTTTAGGTTCGCTGATCAAGTTAAGCCCATACTCATGCTTCACCTCTTCTGCATCTGCCCAAGGGTCATAGACGTCAATATTGGCGTGGTAGCCCTGGAGCTCTGTAATAACATCAGTCACTTTGGTGTTGCGAATATCAGGGCAGTTCTCTTTAAATGTAAGCCCCATGACCAGAATGTTTGCGTCAACAACCTGAATTTTCTTCTTGGTCATAAGCTTCAATACTTTCTCGGCAACATGAGCAGACATGTTATCGTTAATACGGCGCCCGGAAAGAATGATTTCTGGGTGGTAACCAATCGATTGCGCTTTATGTGTTAGGTAGTATGGGTCTACACCAATACAGTGACCGCCAACCAAGCCTGGGCGGAAGGGGAGGAAGTTCCACTTTGTGCCAGCGGCTTCGAGTACTTCCAGGGTGTCGATGCCCATTTTATCAAAAATTAAAGAAAGCTCGTTAACGAGAGCGATGTTGACGTCACGCTGGGTATTTTCAATAACTTTTGCGGCTTCAGCTACACGAATAGAAGCTGCTTTGTGCGTGCCGGCAACGATGATGCTTTTATAAAGGTCATCAATAAAAGTTGCCGCTTCAGGCGTTGAGCCAGAGGTAACTTTGAGAATGTTCGTGACACGGTGTTCTTTATCGCCAGGATTGATTCGTTCCGGGCTGTATCCCGCAAAGAAATCTTCATTTAGCTTCAAACCAGAGCCTTGCTCGATTAGTGGTAAACAGTCTTCTTCGGTTGCACCCGGGTAAACAGTCGACTCGTAAATAACGTAATCGCCCTTTTTGACTACTTTGCCAAGCATCTCGCTCGCTTTGATTAGCGGCGTTAGGTTTGGTGTTTTGTAGTCATCGATCGGTGTAGGAACTGTGACGATATAGACGGTAGCATTCTTGATATCATCGAGCTGGGTTGTGAAGGTGAGGTGTGTGCTCTCAGCAAGCTCTTCAGATGAGCATTCTAGTGTGCTATCAACACCTTCGCGTAACTCGTTGATGCGATCTTCTTTGATGTCAAACCCTATGGTTGGGAATTTCTTCCCAAATTCGACTGCCAGTGGCAGACCTACATAGCCCTGTCCGATAATGCAAATTTGTGTATTTGTTTCCATGGTCTCTCGATCTTTCATCAATAAATAAAAACTTTGCGCCGACTGTTTACAAATGACTTACAATGAACGCTTAAAAAAGGTGACGGATTATTGCATAATGCCGCAACTAATTCTTCAGGATAGACTGAATTCTAAGAGAATAGTAAAGGACGAAGCAGATAATTTAAAGAAATAGTCTATGATGAAAGGTGAATTCTGTATTTACGTCTTTTATCGTACAGCTGTATTATTCTCCGGCTAGGGTGTTGGTGGGGTGTTATTCTTTCGCTTAGCCGGGTTGTTTGTAGAAAATTCTCAGTTCCATTCAAGGTAATCGTTAGTGGCTCACGTACGTGTTTTAAATCATTATTTGCATAGTAAGTTTCTCGTTTTAGGGGCAGTTGAATTTTGCTTGTTGATGTTGGCGGTTGTTGCCGGTGTCGAGTTGCGAAATATGTGGGGTGCCGCGGACGAAGTAAATGTTATTCTGGAGTCACCTAAACTTCAGATGATCTCCTTTGCGGTGGTGTTGAGTGTATGCTCCCTTGCAATGGGGGTTTATACGAGTATCTATATAGAAGGCTTGACCGGGATGGCTTTGCGTACTGTTGTGAGCTATTTCTTCTTGGGTACCGCAAGCTTGACGATACTCTATTACTTGTTCCCTGTTATGTATTTAGGTCGCGGCGTTTTAGCGTTTGCGATCACCTTTTCCTTGATCTTCGTATTAGTGGTAAGGGTACTTTTTTATAAAGTCGTTGATTTGGCTCAGTTAACGCGGCGAGTTGTAATTTTTGGTGCTGGGAACACAGCTGCCAATATTATGGAGCGAATTCAAGCTAGTAAAGATGAGTCAGGGTTTCAGTTATATGGCTGTATGGCTTGTGGGCAAGGTGAGGTGGTTGTAGATTCCAGTTTATTGGTCAATGAACCTGAAGATTGGATGGCCTTTGTTAAGCAGCATAATATTAGTGAAATAGTTGTCGCGCCAGATGAGCGCCGCCGCAGTGAAGGTGGTCAGATTCCTATAGATGCTTTGCTTGACTGTAAGCTCCGGGGGGTTCGTGTAACTGACCCGGTAGAGTTTATTGAGCGAGAGCTTCTGCGCTTGGAAATTTCAATGCTGCGCCCTGGCTGGGCTTTGTTCTCGGATGGTTTTGTCTATTCTCAAGCGAGAGACATTCTTAAGAAAATATTTGATCTGACGGTAGCTGGGCTTATTCTTTTGCTAGCGTGGCCATTTATGCTGATTACTGCGATAGCCGTTAAGCTAGAGAGCGATGGGCCAATTCTCTATAGTCAGACGCGAGTCGGTTTGAATGGCAAAGAGTTTTCAATTTATAAATTCAGAAGTATGGCTCAAGATGCCGAGAAAGACGGTAAGGCCGTTTGGGCGACTAAAAATGATGCCCGCGTAACAAAAGTTGGGGCGTTTATCAGAAATACGCGTCTTGATGAATTGCCGCAGCTATATAATGTTTTTACCGGTGATATGAGCTTCGTAGGGCCTCGCCCCGAAAGGCCACAGTTTGTAGAAGAGTTGAAAGAGCAAATACCATTTTATGATGCGCGGCATAAGGTTAAGCCGGGGTTAATGGGGTGGGCGCAGTTAAAGTACCCTTATGGTGCTTCGGTTGACGATGCGAGAAACAAGCTGAAATACGACTTATATTATGTTAAGAATCATAGCTTCTTTATGGATGTTTTGATTGTTATTCAAACGGTAGAAGTTGTGTTGTTGGGCAAGGGTGTTCATTAAACTGTTATTGTAGTAATCACTGTGTGTCAAAGCGAACTCGTAAGCAGGGTAGGTTTATTGTGCTAGGGCGAAGAGCTTGTTCGTTTTTAAGATTAGAGTAAGGGCAAAGGGTCGAAGGATGAAAATAAAACTAATTATTTGTTTTGTGTTGGTGGGTTTTCTAAGTGCCTGCTCGACTAAGAATGTTGTGAAGGAGCAGCCTGTTGAAACGAGTATTGGCGTGGTTGAGGAGTATCTATTAGGTGTTGGAGACGCTGTTCAAGTGCGTGTGTGGCGTAATCCAGATTTATCTGTAGACGTACTGGTTCGTCCTGATGGAAAAATATCGGTACCTTTAGCTGGTGATATTGTTGTTGATGGTGTGTCTACAAGTCAGTTGTCTAAAACTATTGAAGACAAACTGAATAGTTATATTCGAAACCCTAAAGTAACGGTGATTGTCTCCAACCCAACGAGTGCGGATTTTATTCATAGAATTCGTGTGACGGGTGCTGTTCAGGAGCAACAGTCAATTCCTTATCGTAAAGGGATTACAGTGCTGGATGTAGTTTTAGAGGCTGGTGGGGTGAGTGTTTTTGCTGATTCTGATAATTCAAAACTTTATCGCCAAACTGCTGAGGGTGCCAAGGTTTACCCTATTTACCTGAATGATATATTAGAAAAGGGAATTTTAGATTCTAACTATACGCTTTATCCTCAGGATATTATTACCGTTCCAGAGAGAGGGTTTTAGACGAATATGGATTTTGCGCTGTTAATTCGCTATATCGATGTGATTTTCCGGGAACTATGGCAAAGAAAGTTCTGGTGCCTTTTAGGTTTTGCTCTTATTAGTTTTACTGTTCTTTTTGTAGGGATGGTTTGGCCGTCCAAATTTCAGACGTCGGCAACAATATTTGCAGATAATCAGAATATACTAAAGCCTTTGCTTGATGATCAGGCGGCGCAGTCAAAAGTGCAGAATCACACGAAGATAGTAAAAGATACAATTCACTCACCTCGTATTTTGAAACAGGTGGTTGATAACTTGTATGGTGTGCAAGGTTTTGAGTCGGCGGAGGAGTTGGGGCAGGCAATTAATAGCTTAAGAGAAAAGGTGCTTATAAAAGGGCTTGGTGCTGGTTATATAAAGATAAGCTACTCAGATACAACTGCGGAAGAGTCATATCGCGTTATCAATGAGGTGGTAGATGTTTTCATTAGAGCGAGCACTGATGAGCAGCGGACAGAGAGTCGTGAAGCATTTTTATTTATTGATAATCAAGTAAAGCAATATAAAGATCAGCTACTTTTGGCCGAAGAGCGCTTGAAAAATTTTAGGTCTCAAAATTTTGACGGAAGGGATGGGGACGTCGATTCTAGTATTAGTCGAATTCGTTCACAAATTGAAGAGCTTAAAATTTCGATTGATGAGGATAAGACCTCGATAACTGCAACAAAAAAGCAGTTAAATAATGAATCGGAATTCTCTTCGCAAAAATATACTGCTGATGTTTATGGTGAGCGGCTTAAGTCTTTAGAGACTACTCGGAATAATTTGCTTCTCACTTATACGGAAGATTACCCAGACGTAGTGAGTTTAACGTATCAGATAGACGATATTAGACGAGCAATGAAAGAGTCTGATGAGAATAAACGGATCGATGGAGGACAAGCTAAAGGGGAGCAAGATGCCGTGCTTAACCCTCTATATCAGGAGTTGAGAAGCCGTCTCTCAAATGCGATAACACGGATGCAGACCAAAGAAAAGCGCTTGAGTGCTTTGCAGGGTTTGATGGATAAAGAGTTTGAGCGTCGCAAACGTATCGCAGAGCGCGGGGCAGAGGAAGCTGAGCTTACTCGTGACTACACGGTTACCAAACGAATTTATGAAGACATGTTAGAGCGAAAAGAAAAGGCTCGTTTGTCGATGACCTTGAATGTAGAGGGACAAGGAGTTACCTATCGAATTCAAGAGCCAGCATTGCCGCCGTTAAACCCTGTGGGCTTACGTTTTCTTCATTTTGTATTATTAGGGCCTATTGCCGGATTCTTAGCTATTATTGGTTTAGCTGTTGTCTATATATTTGTTGATCAGAGAATTCGGTTTCCCGAAAAGTTGCATGAGTTTGATGTAGCTACATTGGCAGTTATACCACATATTAAGACATCTTTTACCA
>NZ_LWGE01001180.1:0-2563 GCF_001635315.1 Oleiphilus sp. HI0123 | reverse complement strand
CGTGTTCGACTGGCCAAGCCTATAAGCCATGAATATATAAAAGCCTTTGCTGAAGGCATGCACTTCGCTTACGAAAACATTCATACTCGCCCTGTCGAACTTAAGATTCTTTCTGAGTTTGAAGCAGAACTAAGCCTACAAGAAGGCCGGTACCATCAAATAAAACGTATGTTTGGACGCTTTCGAAACCAGGTCCTAGCGCTTCATCGTTATGCAATTGGTGATTATCAACTACCTCCATCCATCCTTCCTGGCCAATCGAAACAAATCTTATCGATTATGCCTTTCGATCATGCTAACTAAGTGCTACCCGCTGCAACCATTTTACTTATCGTGGTACACTTGCCTCGATTTTACTAGGTGAAGCAAATTTAGCTGCTGCCACACTATACAAATCGACGTTCCAATCGGGCGGCTTTAATAATTTTACGAGTGAAAGGGTCACACTTGATAATCTTTAGGTATTTAGCGCGACAAGTATTCGTCTCAATGCTGTCAGTAACATTTATTCTGCTGTTGGTATTTATGAGTGGCCGCTTTATACGCTACCTGGATAAAGTTGCATCAGGACGGCTTTCAGCTGATGTTTTGTTTCCCGTTATGGCCTATCGCCTACCGGAGTTTCTACAAGTCATTTTACCTCTAGGGTTCTATATTGGTATTTTGCTCGCTTATGGGCGCATGTACCTTGAAAGCGAAATGACCGTTTTGCACTCCTGCGGCATGAGCCGAAACCGTCTACTGAAAATGTCTCTTAGCCTCTCTGTACTTATCGCAATTTTCGTCGGTACAACCAGCCTATACGCAACACCATGGGGTTTTCAGAAAGCAAAAGACTTGTTAACCGAGAGCGCAAATCTATCAGAGTTTGAATTATTATTTGCAGGACGCTTTCAAGAGCAGCGTTCCCAAGGAAGAGTCACCTATGTAGAGTCTATTAGCGACGATAAAAAAACGCTATTTGGTGTATATATTGCGGAAACCGAGAGGCAGTCACAAACTTACGCTGAATATGGCGTAATGAATACCAATGAAACAACAGGTGAAAAGTTTCTACTACTCCACAATGGCACGCGCTATCTTGGTAGCCCTGGAGAGAATGCATTTAAAGTCATGCAGTTTGATATGCTGGGTGTAAGAATTGATGACCAAACAGTGAAAGAAGCGAAATCTTATAAGATAGCTGCTCGGCCGACCAGTCAGTTGTTGAGCGCCCAAGACAACGCTTCAGCGGCCGAACTTCAGTGGCGGCTTTCACTCCCCTTCCTAGCACCTATCGTTTGCTTGCTAGCGGTTGCCTTCAGCAAGGTTAACCCCAGACAGGGTCGCTTTGTCCACCTATTCCCAGCAATGCTAATCTATGTAGCCTATCTCGGGTTATTGATGACAGCGCGCAGTAAAGTTGAAAAAGGCGATCTACCACCGGCTATCGGAATGTGGGCTGTTCATGCTTTATTCTTCGTTATTTCACTCTTAATGCTGTATCGGGAAAACATAGTTAACCTGCTCAAATCAAAACGATCTTCTGTACCTGAATAAGCCAAGATACCTAAACGATCGTACATCTCTAACATTGCGAACATAACTAAGCATTCGACATTTACATTCTCGCGTTTAGCATTACACTTAATTGATCAGTTCAGAAAAATTTCTGAACTAATTCATTGCCAGTTGCCAACAGATCTCAGGAGTACAGCGTGCTTTTACGTACCAGTGTCATAATTCTAGCCTTTTTCATTGCAGCCTGTTCGGGGCCTACTCGAAAGCCACAAGAACAAGCCATTTTCCAGACCCTGGTTGAAGATGTCACCTTTAGAAAGCTTGCTGATCACTGCACAAACCTAAGTAAGCGCTCAGAACAGCAAGTTTGGCGTGCTAAAAAGGAGTGGTGGGAAAGAAACGGCGTTGTCGTTGAAGCCGCTGATTACGGTTTTTCTTACAACCTAATCAAACTAACCGGCGACCGTCAGGAAACCGGAGCTAGATACGCAATGGGTCTAAATTTCGACATTGTTCAAGCCGCAGAAAAGCAAGCTAAACAAGTAATCGAAAATGGTCTAGAAGAAAGTGGCTGCATTGAGTTAATGACCTCCTATCGAGATGGTGAACGTGACCTTAGCGAGAACAATGAGCGCTACGGATTGCTCCTCAAATTAATGCAAGACAAAAAGACACGCGGTCAGGACTTAGAGCTGGAACAGGCAAAAATCGTCAATAAGACCGGTGTCTCCTTCTCTAGAAGTAGCATGAATGCACGCAGGCTGGCGCATCGTACCATCTGCCCTGGAGCTGAAATTACGACACTCAAATCGAACTGGCCCTTAGAAATATTCGAAGCCGTTTGCGCTGATGACTCTTACGTATTGATTGAGTGTAAGTGGGGTAACTGCACATCAAGGTAAAACTAAGTCTTTACGGTACTGCAATCTACCCTGCAGTACCCTTTTCCTAACGCCCCCTGACATTGGTTAGCGCTTTTTTCGATAAATAAGGCACACCCATAGCCATACGCCCGCTGTATAAATTTGACTCGCCAAAGAGCTTGCTTTTATCGTTACTATTC
>NZ_LWGE01001179.1:0-4489 GCF_001635315.1 Oleiphilus sp. HI0123 | reverse complement strand
TTTTATGTCAGAGCAGGCTGGCGCATCGGGTGCTATAGTAGAAGAGATTGGCAAGAAGGCGGATTACTATGGCATAGGTGATGCCCTACCAGGCAGGGCCACTTTGGAAGAGGTATATAGTGATCGTATTCTCTTGAGGCGTAACGGAAGGCTAGAAACTTTGGCTTTTGAAGAAAAGAAGAGCATCAAAGGCAGTAGCAGTTTTTCTAAGGTAACGCCGGTTAAAGCCCAGCCGAAAAGAAGAGCAAGGGTGGAATCAGTAGAAACGCCTCAGCAATTTATGGATGAGGCTGCAGAGCGCTTACAGGAAGATCCTGTCGCTGCATTGGGCTCAGTTGGGCTGAAAGCTTCTTCAGAGGGGTATGTTTACCAAGGTGGAAACCCAATGTTGTCGGGGCTAAATCTTAACAAGGGTGATGTGATACGCTCGGTGAATGGTCATAACCTTGGTGATATTCAGCGCGATAAAGAGTTAATGAAAAGTCTCTATGAGCAAGGTAGTTTGGAAGTAGAAGTGATGCGAGATGGCGCCAGCTTTTATATTAACTACCCTTTGAGATAAAAAAATTGCGGGCTCAAGCCCAGTAATGCAAATGACTTAAGTGTAAAGTGATTGTTATGAAGTCTACATTAGGAAAGAACATGTTCAGTATGGTCCGTCTCAGGTTGGTGCACTTGGTTGTTTGTGCCGCGCTGGTATTTAGCGGGAGTGCCTTCGGTGAGGAGCAAACCTGGAAGGTAAATCTGAAGGATGCGGATGTCAGAGCATTTGTTAGTCAGGTTGCCGATATAACAGGTTATAGCTTTGTTATTGACCCTCGAGTTAAGGGTAAGGTCACGGTTATTTCTAATGCTTCAATGAATAAATCTGCTGTTTACGAAATGTTTTTATCCGTCTTGGGGGTGCATGGCTTTGCAGCGATACCTGGCCAGGAAGTGATCAAGATTGTCAGACAAAATGATGCCAAGCAGAGTGCTCAGAACGATCGTTTTTTGAAAAAGGTACCATCAGAGCAAATCGTTACGCGGGTAATTCAGGTTAACAATGCTCGTGCTTTAGAGTTGGTTCCGATTCTTAGACCGATGGTGGCAAAATATGGACACCTTGCGGGTGTCGCAGCTGCCAATGCTTTGATTATTAGTGATCACCTGGCGAACATAAAACGAATTAGTAAGATTATTGATGAGCTGGATAGCCCTTCTAAATATGAACTTGAAGTTGTTCAGCTTAAAGAAGCATGGGTTGGTGATATGGTAAAGCTCTTAGAAGAGTTAGCACCTAGCGAGCTGAGTAAAGCTAAAGGAAAAAGTGGCGGCAATAAATTTAGTGTTGTTGCAGATCAGCGCAGCAATCGGCTTATCCTTCGAGGCGATGAGGCATTCCGGGAGAAAATGCGAGAGTTGATAGCCAAACTGGATCAACCTTCATCCACGGGTGGTAAAACCAAGGTAGTCCGACTTAAACATGCGGATGCTGGAGAGTTAGCTGAGTTGTTAAAGGGGCTAATGGGCGATATTAGTAGTGAGGGTGCTAAGGGTAAGGGTAAAAGCCAATCTTCAGAAGCGAGTGTTTATGCTGATGAAGGTTTGAATGCGCTGGTTATTAGAGCAGAACCTTCAGTGATTCAGGAGCTCGATGGTGTCATTGAGCAACTTGATGTTCGCCGAGCTCAGGTACTGATCGAGGCTGCGATAGTTGAAATTAAAGATGACCTGAATGACAAACTTGGTATTCAGTGGGCCTTGTATGATCAGGGTGCATCGGTTCCAGGTGTATTTACAAACTTCTCTGATGCGGGAATTGCGACGGCGAATGTATTGTCAGCGTTGATCGCGCAAGATAGCAGTGATGATGGTGATCTTAACGTCTCAGGTATTGGTGCGAGTGATGGTATTACCGCAGGTTTTGGGCGAACAAGTGAAAGTGGTGTAAGCTGGGGTGGCCTGATCCAGGCGCTTGAAGGTGATGCTAGCGCAAATGTTCTTTCTACACCTAAAGTGATAACCATGGATAATCAGGAGTCATCTATCATTGTTGGTGAGAATGTTCCAATTATCACAGGTCAGTCTACTTCTTCCGGTGCTGGAACGTCGGACCCGTTTACTACGATTGAGCGTCAGGATGTCGGTGTTAAGTTGATTGTGACGCCAAGTATCAGTGATGGCAATTTAGTTCGTTTGGAAATTGAACAGGAAATATCAGGCGTTTCTCCGTCAACGGCTGGAGCCGATATTATTACCTCGAAACGTCAGATTAAGACGAATGTTCTGGCTGATGATGGCGAGACTATTGTTCTGGGCGGCCTAATTCGTGATGACGAAACTTACCAAGAAAGCAAGGTTCCATTGCTGGGTGATATTCCCTGGTTAGGTGCTTTATTTAGAAGTACTCAGAAGGTTGTAAATAAGCAGAACTTGGTGGTATTCCTAAAACCAACGATTTTACGTGATAAAGCGGCCAATAAGGCTGTTGCCGTTGAGAAGTTTGATCAGCTATGGAATTTGAACTTGGCGATCAAGGAAAGCAATGGTGAAGATACTGAAGATTTAGTTAAACCTCAGCTTGATAGCGTATACCAAGGCATGCAGGTTAAGTAAAAGCCTTCAAAGGCTGAGTATTTATTTTCTTGAATAAAAAAGGGAGAGTCAGAGACTCTCCCTTTTTTGTTTTAAAGACTCTTGTTCAATAAACGGTGACACCCATTTCAATGAAACCTACTTTAAGGTCTTCGATATCGTAAGCAGTTAAGCCTAGGTATTCTAATATGTCATCTTGGCTATCTTCCCATTCCGGGTCGCTATCTTGTAGGCCAAGTACTTTGTAGTTTCCGCAAATATGCTCAGCCAGTTTAAGAACTGCCAGCAAGGTTTTCTGCTGCTGGTTTTTGCCGTCTTTAACTGCAAACACTTGCTTGGTGTTATGGTGTTCGGCAATAACTTGGCAGATATGCTCAGGGAGGTTCCATGACTTGGCGGTGAAATAACCGACGACACAGTGATTGGTGTTGAATTTTTCATTCTCTAAGTCAATGACTCGCTCATGCTGGCCGGAATAAGTTTTTTCCATGACGGTGATATAATCATCGAAGCGTGAAAGCATGAGAGGAATACCCGCATTATGGAACAAGCCTAATGCATAAGCTTCGTCTGGCGTGCGGTAGCCGACTTTTTTGGCAACCGCTGCGCAGACCATCGCTATGTCGTTTGCGGTATCCCAAAAAGAGGTTAATTCAATGATGGCTTCATCTGACATTTCACCTTTGATTGCCAGGCCATTCAAGATATTAATAACGGTATGAATACCCAGTAGTGATACCGCTTGCTCAATGGAGGTGATTTTATTTGCCAGACCATAAAATGGTGAATTAACAAATTTCAGCATGGTGCCGGATAAGCCAACATCCTTCGCGATTAAATTGGCTATTCGTTGAATATCCGGGGCCGGCATGATCTGTTCCATTTGTAAGTCCACAAGAATCTGGGGTTGTGGAGGTACATGAATGCCTTGAAGAATTTTTTTGACCTGGGCTTCGGTGAGTTGGTTGCTCATAATTTGCTGCTGCCTGTGACTTGCTTTATTACAAATACTGATAATTAACCTAGTAATTGTAGGATGAATTGAGAAATAAGCTAACGATGAGCAGAATAAAAATGGGCCTAAATCGGCTTGCTTGATATACTGCCGCCCAATTCAAGCTAACTAAAATATCGAGAGGTGTACGATGACTGACCAGCCTAAAACGCTTTGCCTGAATAAAGGGGCTGACAAGAGACTAAAACAGGGTCACCTCTGGATATATAGCAATGAGATTGATACCAAGCAAAGTCCCTTAAAACAGTTTGCGCCAGGCGAACAAGCTATTGTGGTCAACCAGGCGGGTAAAGCGATTGGCCGGGCTTTTATTTCTCCTGCATCACTCATCGCTGGTCGAATGATTAGCCGGGACCCTGCACAGGCAATGGACCAGTCTTTGCTCAGGCACAGGTTAAAGATCGCTTTGTCCCTCAGAGAGCAAGCCTTTGATGGGAATTCTTATCGCTTGGTTTATGGTGATAGTGATATGTTGCCTGGCCTGGTGATTGACCGCTTTAAAGACGTATTTGTTGTTCAGATTTCGAGTGCTGGAATGGAGTCTTTAAAGGATGAAATCGTTTCGGCACTTGAGAAGGTTTGTCGACCGAAAACGATTTTGTTTAAAAATAATGGCAAGATGAGATCTGCCGAGAATCTCGAGTCCTATGTTTCGCTTGCTATGGGAGAGGAGCTTGAAGACGCCGAACTGGAAGAGAACGGTGTTCGTTTTCTTGCACCAGTTATGAAGGGGCAAAAAACAGGCTGGTTTTATGATCACCGCATGAATCGGGCGCGCTTAAAAGACTATGTTAAAGGTAAGCGCGTGCTGGACTTGTATAGCTATGTGGGCGGTTGGGGAGTTCAAGCCGCTGCATTTGGGGCTGAGTCGGTTACCTGTGTAGATAGCTCTTCAAT
>NZ_LWGE01001178.1:0-7172 GCF_001635315.1 Oleiphilus sp. HI0123 | reverse complement strand
CGGATAACGATCCAAATAAGAAGCCGCAACAATTGGGCCCCAAGAGCCGCCAACTAAATATCGACTAGAGTACTTTTGCGCATCAATTCTGACTAATAACTCATGCAAGGCATCCACTTGCTCTTCAAGCGATACCCCCATGCAACCGTAGTTAATTTTTGCACGCCCTTGCCCAGGCAAGTCAAATACCAGGATGCTGTATTCAGTTTGAAAACGAGAGACAAAACTGCGCCATGCAGACATGGTTTGTTTTGCACCGCCAATGCATACCATTAACTTATCTGAAGAGCCATATAGCCTATACGGAATTTCAAATCGTGAGACCTCAAGTTTCCCTGCGATTTTATTCACACAAGCCTCCTTCCACCTAATGTCACTGAGCGAGCAGTTAAGGGTGATAGAAATCAGAGCAGATAACAAGTTAATTGGGTAAGATTTGTGAAAGTATGCCTTAAAAGATCAAAATCTTAATTCAGGCCTTTAGTTAACATCGCCTGATCTACAACAGATTGCCCCCCTAACCAGATCGCACGTAAAGCACGAGAGAGGGCTGTATTCGAAAATGAGGAAACACGCACGTTATTGTAATAAAAACTCACCTTCCCCTCTGGCTTAAAGAATATTTTGAGAGAGTCTCCCTCTTTTACATCTGTATTGATACTGGACACCAGCTTAGTTATTTCTTGAGAAAGCGCCTGAAAGTCGTGATTTGAAAGATTTTTCTCAAGCCCTTCTGACAAAGCATTGTGAACCTTCTCTTTAGGCAAATCTCTTTCATAATTCAGAGTTAGAAGCTCTGCATAATTACTCTTGTTAGACTGGGAAACACTTCGGTAATAAGCGACATCATAGACATCAAAAAATAGGAATGACCGTTCCGCTTCTCCTATCAATACGAATGTATAGGTCTGCTGCATATGCGCTAGATAGCTTATTACGGGAAAACCCAAAGTGCTTGACGCTTCATGTTTCGATTCCGGCCCGGCAAAACTAAGCATAACAGGAACAAAACAGAACAAAGCTATCAAGCTTTTTGAAACCTTACCCAAGCGCCAGCTCCTTGGTTATCTTTGATAAGGCATCCATTGGGTCATCAGCTTGAGTAATTGGCCTACCTATCACCAAATAGTCTGAGCCAGCCTGAACAGCTTCATACGGTGTCATAATCCGCTTCTGATCCCCCACTGAAGCAAATGCAGGCCTTATTCCCGGGGTCACCAACTTAAAGTCAGCCCCTAAGTTAGCCTTTAACTCAGCTACCTCGTGTGAAGAACACACTACGCCATCCATTCCTACATCTCTACTGAGCTCGGCCAATCGATTTACCTGCTGTTGCGCTGACACCTCCAAACCAAGCTCATGAAGGTCTGCGTCTTGCATGCTAGTCAACACCGTAACAGCAATCAACAAGGGCTTTTTCTGATAGCTAGTTAACTTGGAAACGCAGGCTTCCATCATCTGCCGTCCACCAGATGCATGAACATTTACCATCCAGACACCAAGGTCTGCAGCCACAGCAACTGCATTAGCTGTCGTATTTGGAATATCGTGAAATTTTAGATCGAGAAACACCTCAAAACCAAGACCATGCAGGGACTCCAATATCTGAGGTCCACAACGTGTATATAGTTCCTTCCCGACCTTTACCCGGCAGTATGAGGGGTCTAGAGACTCAGCCATTTTTATTGCACTTGCCGAGTCAGGGTAATCAAGCGCAACTATTAGTGGTGATTTTTGTTCTACCGAAGACATGTCTGTACCTTGCATATAAATCCTTACAATTCCGAAATCGTTTAATTCACGACCTTTTTTTCATACTCTAATACCGGTTTAATCGTCTGCCAGCTCTTACAACTAGGACAATTCCAGTGCAGCTGCCCACCGTTAAATCCACACTGAGAACAGCGGTATTTCTCTTTCTTATCACTCTCACGGGATATAATTCTAATCAATTGGCGAGCCAACTTCGGGTGAATGTCATCAGACATGCCCTCCATACTAAATAAATAGTTTAATGCTCGAAGACTTGGCAAACTGGAAAGCTGGTCAAGCAGGAATTCAAATGCTTCATCCTTACGCCCCTGAGCTTCCATTGAAGCAACGACTGCCAACATCACTGGCATCTGCCCTGTATCTTCGTAAAGGTTTTTAAGATACGCCTGATGCTGATCAAAAGATTCTGTCTTGACGGTGCACTCTAACAAAAGAGGCAAAGCTAAAATGATGTCTTCAGGAGCTATTTCTGCAACTTGCTTTAAGAAACGAATAGCTTCTCCATACCTCTCATCCTGTTGAGCAAGCGCAGCCTGTCCAAGCAAAGCCCTGACACACAATTTATTAACTCCCAAAGCCTGCTTAAATAAATTGATTGCTTCCCTTTGCTGGTTACTTTTTAGCTTTTCCTCAGCAAGCTCACAATAGTACTGAGACAGTCGAATCTTTATTTCGGGATGACGCCTTAAATCAATCTCTTTAGCAATGACCAATGCGCCTGACCAGTCTTTTTCACGCTCACAGATATCAAGTAATAAAACCTGACTACGATAGGAGTATCTTTTAGATTGTGTTAATTGTAACAATAAAGACTCTGCTCTATCGAAAAGGCCTGCAGCTTTATAGTCTTTTGCTAGCTCAAATATCACAGCATCACTGGCTTCATTTGAGATTTCTGGGTGAGCCATTAGATTCTGGTGAATTAGTATAGCTTTCTCTACCTCACCTTGTTTTCTAAAGTGCGTACCGATAGAGATGTGTGTTTGAAGAGTTTCTTCGGATACTTCCAGGGAGTTAATCAATCGATCTATAGCATCATCGGAATAACTATCAAAAAGCAGCTGGAGTCGGTGCTTTTCACCGACCTTTGTTTGGCTAGGTTCGCTAGTAGGAGACCTTTTCTGCTTAGCGCTATATCCGAACAACCAGCCTAAAGAAAGCGCTAAAAACAGAAAAACCCAGAGCTGCGCAGTTTCCATTTACTAGCCTTTTGAGGTCGCTCTTCTAAGTCTCGACAGTTTAGTTTCTGTTGTCTGGAGACGCTTATCTTTAATTTTTTTCGAACCAAAAAGGAAAATCTGAGTCGGTACAGAAAATAAGAAACCAAGAATGAGGCCAACAACCAAGCTGCCTAACACCCAAAACCCCACACTAAGAGAGGTGAACTCGACAAATAATAGATCCACAGCTACAAGCGCATCATTTCGTAAAACAAAAACAACACAAGCGAGTAGAATAACTACAAAAAGAAGAAATGAAAGAGCGAATAAAATACGTGCCATTAATAAAACCTGACTCAAATATTGAAACGTGCCTAGATCTTTACCATGTTAACACGCTGACTATATTAGAGGCGAATTTGATTAATAGCCTTCTTTTAGACTCTCATTTACACGATCTCTAAGCTCTTTACCTGGCTTAAAGTGAGGCACATGCTTTGCCTGAAGACTAACAGACTCACCTGTTTTCGGATTTCTACCCATCCTTGGTGCTCGATAGTGTAGAGAAAAACTACCAAACCCACGAATCTCAATACGCTGCCCTGACGACAAGGTATCAGACATAAGATCAATAAGTGTTTTTATCGCCAGCTCAACATCTTTGACTGACAACTGCGTTTGCTTCGCAGCAATAATTTCAACTAATTCGGACTTTGTCATTAACTGTTCGATCCCTAAAAGACTCAACAATAACGTTGCTTTTTTTCAGTGTAGACAAAGAAACCAAAAAAACAAAAAAAACGGGCCTATAGCCCGTTTTTTTTGATTATATTACAACCAGTTAGTTGTATTGATGAAAGCGCATTACTTGTTTTGCATTTGCTCTTTAATCAAATCACCGATTGTAGTTGGTCCAGCAGACTCAACTTGCTTCTCACGAACTTCTTTCATCGCCTGCTTTTCGTCATCGATATCTTTAGACTTAACAGACAAATTAATTACGCGATTCTTACGATCAATATTGATGATCTTAGCTTCTACTTCATCGCCTTCTTTAAGCTGAGTAGTTAGATCTTCAACACGATCCTGACTCATTTCAGAAGCTTTCAAAGTCGCTTCAACATCTTCGCCAAGTTCTACAATAGCTGCTTTCGCATCTACTGACTTAACAGTACCTGTAACGATAGTACCTTTATCGTTAACCTGCACGTATTCAGCAAATGGGTCGCGCTCAAGCTGCTTGATACCTAAAGAGATACGCTCACGCTCTGGATCAACAGAAAGAATCACAGTTTCAATCTCGTCGCCTTTCTTGTACTTACGAACAGCTTCTTCGCCAGTTTCGTGCCAAGAAATATCAGACAAGTGAACTAGACCGTCAATGCCGCCATCCAAACCAATGAAGATGCCGAAGTCAGTGATAGATTTGATCTTACCGCTAACTTTATCTTCTTTGTTGAACTTGCTTGAGAACTCTTCCCAAGGATTAGCGTGACACTGCTTAATACCTAGAGAAATACGACGACGCTCTTCATCGATATCAAGAACCATTACTTCAACTTCATCACCTAACTGAACAACCTTAGATGGGTGAATGTTCTTGTTAGTCCAATCCATTTCAGAAACGTGAACAAGACCTTCAACGCCTTCTTCAATTTCTGCGAAACAACCGTAGTCAGTTAGGTTAGTTACGCGCGCAGTTACACGAGTATTCTCTGGGTAACGCTCTTTGATCTGTACCCATGGATCTTCACCTAGCTGCTTAAGGCCTAGTGAAACACGGTTACGCTCACGATCAAACTTCAATACTTTAACATTGATCTCGTCACCAACATTTACGATTTCACTTGGATGCTTAATACGCTTCCAAGCCATATCTGTAATGTGTAGAAGACCGTCAACACCACCTAAGTCAACGAAAGCACCGTAGTCAGTAAGGTTCTTAACGATACCCTTGGCTTCCATACCTTCAGCCATTGACTCAAGCAATGCTTCACGTTCTGCACTATTTTCAGCTTCAAGCACTGAACGACGAGAAACAACAACGTTGTTACGCTTCTGATCTAGCTTGATAACTTTAAATTCTAATTCTTTACCTTCAAGGTGTAGCGTGTCACGTACTGGACGAACATCAACCAATGAACCAGGAAGGAAGGCACGGATAGTTTTCAGCTCAACAGTGAAACCACCTTTAACCTTACCGTTAATCACACCTTTAACGATTTCTTCAGCTTCAAATGCTTTCTCAAGCTCTTTCCAAGCTTCAGCACGCTTAGCCTTCTCACGAGATAGGCGTGTTTCACCGAAGCCATCTTCAACAGCATCTAGTGCAACATCAACAGAGTCACCGATCTTTAATTCGACTTCACCGCTCTCGTTAACAAATTGAGATAGAGGTATAACACCTTCTGACTTTAGGCCAGCGTTTACTGTAACCCAGTCGCTATCAATATCTACTACAACACCCGCAATAATTGCTCCCGGGGTCATATCGATTTCATTTAGACTCTCTTCAAATAACTCTGCAAAGCTCTCGCTCATTACAATTCCTGTGTGATTAAATTCTCCGTACCACCAGCATGTACGGTTTATTTATTGAAATGGGTTTTGCATTGCTGGCCAACGTTAACCAAAACCCAAAAGTTTAGAAGTCGTATTTATTAAGATTTCCGCTCAATAAAATTAACAACTTCCTTTAAAACTTCTTCGATAGAAAGCCCTGTAGTATCAACATGATACGCATCTTCAGCGGCTTTGAGCGGAGCATTTTTTCGCCCCATGTCTCGGGCGTCTCGCTCTTCTATCTCCTTTAAAAGGGGCGCGATTTTAACATCTTCCCCCTTCGCCTTCAACTGCTTAAAGCGTCTATCCGCCCTAGCTTCTGCGCTCGCTGTCATAAATACCTTATATTCTGCCTCTGGAAACACCACTGTCCCCATATCTCGACCATCAGCAACCAAGCCAGGCTCGACTGCAAAGTTTCTTTGCCTTTGCAATAATGCTGCGCGAACAGATGCCAAAGGCGCTATCTTTGACGCATCATTACCCACAGTTTCTGTACGAATATCATTCGTCACATCCTGACCACCAAGTAATACTCTGACAGGCTCACCGTACTCAGATGGAACGAATTCAACATCTAACTTCTCAGCGACTTCAGCCAAAGCCTCTTCGTTATCGAAAGCAACCCCCAACCTAGTAGCAGCCAGCGCGGTAAGACGATAAAGCGCCCCGCTATCAAGCAAAGACCAGCCCAAATGCTTCGCCACGAGCTGAGCAATACTCCCCTTACCCGCGCCGCTGGGACCATCTATCGTTAATACTTTGCATGTCATTCAACTATCTCCAATTTTTTGAATGTCACGAAATTTTTCAGCACCATTCTTTACTACAACTCGTTTTACTCGGAATCGTCTTCAACGCTAATATTCAGACCCACTTCACTAGCCAACTCAACAAAATTTGGAAATGACGTCGCAACATTAGCACAATCCCTAATCACGATTTCACCCTTCGCTCTTAATGAAGCGACAGCGAAAGACATCGCTATTCTATGATCGCCATGACTATGAACTGTACCGCCTTGAATCTCAGAATTCTTGATCACTATACCGTCGTGCTTAACATCCGTTCTAACACCCAGCTGCGCCAAACCATCAGCCATCACTTGTATACGGTCGCTTTCCTTAACACGAAGCTCTTCAGCGCCACTTAAGACCGTCTCTCCCTCAGCACAAACCGCAGCAATAAACAAAACAGGAAACTCATCGATCGCAAGCGGAACCTGATCCTCTGGAATTTTAATTCCTTTAAGAGGTGCATGCTTAACACGAATGTCGCCTACAGGCTCACCACCTACGACAGACTCATTCATTACCTCTATATCAGCACCCATCTGGCGTAAAATGTTGATAATACCAACACGCGTAGGGTTTAGGCCTACGTGCTTGAGTGTCAAATCAGCGCCTGGGCAGATAGATGCAGCAACCATAAAGAAAGCTGCAGAGGAAATATCCGCAGGCACATCAATAGACCCGCCTTTCAGAGAACCACCTCCAGCCAAAGTAGCAACTGCACCCTCTCGCTTTACCGGATAACCAAAACCATTAAGCATACGCTCTGTATGGTCTCGAGTCGGCGCTGGCTCCTGAACCTGTGTTTCGCCATCAGCGTATAAGCCCGCCAATAACAAACAAGACTTTACTTGCGCACTGGCCATTGGCATATCATAACGAATAC
>NZ_LWGE01001177.1:0-3068 GCF_001635315.1 Oleiphilus sp. HI0123 | reverse complement strand
TTTGTACCTTTCTCAGCCAAACGTAGATCAATTTCGTGTAGGCGGTCGTAGTAGCGATAAACGCGAGACTGCATTCTCCAAGCCAGCAGTGCAGGAAGTATTTTGAATAAGGGTAGTAGTAGGAAAATTATTGGTAGAAGTAAGATCGCAAAACGATTGATCTGAGCGACTATCCAGTAGGGCAGGGTTTTCTCTAGCGGATTAAAGCCATCTCTTAGTAGTTTTGCGGCATAAACATCTGCAGGCATATCTAATAAACTTGTGTTCGGGAAAGGCTCAGACATGACGAGTGAGACACGTTTAGCATGTACTATCTTGGCTGCTCTGACCAAACGATTGACTAAAGCGGGGTGTAGGTCATCATGTGCAACTAGCTTTGTCACGAGTGTAATGAGTGGCACGGCAGCTTCGGGGTAGGCCGGGTGATATCGAAGTGAGCCACTCAATAAATTGATATAGTGAGCTTCATGAAGCTGGCTTGCGAGTGCTTGGCCATGATCAAGCGGCAATAACTGGATCGCCGGGTTATCATATAAGGCTTGAAGATAAGGTGCGCTAAGTGGCGCAACAAAAAATGCCAGGTCGAGATTGCCCGAGAGTAGGGCTTCGGAAGCGGCTTTGCCGCCCAAGAATGCTTCGGGAGCTGTATTATTACTGAGGGCTGGCGCAGCGCTAATCTCTGCTAATTGCTCAACTACAGCTCGAGTACCGCTACCTTGTGCACCCAGTGCAACGCGTTTCCCTGTCCATGAAAACGGGTTGCCGTTGACTTGGGCTTCAACTCTGGCGAAGGCTAAGAGCGGCTCTGGAAAGACGGCTGCCAATGCGTTGATATTGGGGTTGCTTGATTTAATGCCGCCTTGGATCAGGGCGATGTCTACCGTGCTATTCGTGGCATCAATCAGTTTACTATTTTCGCGTGAACCAGCGGTTTCGACTATCTCTAATTGAAGACCATCCTCAGCTAAAATTTCTCGGTATTGTTGCGCTATTTGATAATAGGCACTACCTTCTACTCCCGCTGCTATTCGTAGCTGGTCTGGTGGAACCAGGCGCAGGCCAAGCACTAGGCCATAGAGCGTCGCGATGATCGCTAATGTAGCCACCACATAGCTTAATACATTTGAAAGACTTGGGAGTTTCAAGGATCTTTTCATATCAATAAATCTCTATTTGGCTTGTCATTAGGAAAACTGCACAGCGAGCTTCCCCGTGATGACGAGTTTATTGTCCTTGTTGAAATTTTGCGAGCGCTTCACCCATTGCCTTGTGAACGGCATTGATGCCCTGAAGAGGGCGCAGCATGACTTTGAATTCAGTTATTTGATCATCTTCGTTCCAGGTGATCATGTCGACACCATTGACGGTTTTGCCGTCAATAAGGGTTTCGAATTCGAGCACGGCAAAATGGTCGTTGTAAACTTCTTGAATATATTTGAAGTGTTCATTCGCAATCGTTTGCATTGCGCCCATTAGGTATAGTTTTGTAATGGCTTTGCCTCTTTGCGGAGTATGAACTACCGGAGAAAACATCGTGGCGTTATCAGCCAATAAATTGTCTAGAGCATTGATATCTCGTGTTTTCACAACAGTATGCCAGTTCTGAATAACTTTAGGAGCCATGATCTTTACCGTAATTATTGATAGTCAAAAAGGTGTTCTGAAGCGCTAATGTATCAAAGAAAATGGGACTAATGCGAATCTAATAACGGAAAACGGTAAAGACTAAATGTTTACTCCTGAAGCAGCATGTTGACTTCTTTCTCGAGGTAACGAATAAACCCCGTGTTAAACCCCTGATGAGCAATGCGAATATAACCTTCTCGATCTATCAAAAATGATGTAGGCATGGTGAGTAGCTCGTAAGCCTGTTGGGATTTCCCACTTCGTTCTTCCAGTACCGGAAAATCCACTGGGTACTGTTCAAGAAAACGCATCGCTTCTTCAGTGGTGACGTCAACATTGACAGCAAGAATTTCAAAGTCTTGACCGTTTTGTTTACTGTGCAGGCGCTTGCGAAGTTGATTATATTCGGGCATCGACTGACGGCATGGACCACACCATGAGGCCCAAAAATCTACCAGTACCACTTTGCCTTTATAGTCACTCAGATTGACGGTGCTCTTCTCATGTATATCAGGTAAAGAGAAGAGGGGGGCTTTGTTATATTTTGCGTCTTTTAAGTCTGCAGAGACCTGCTCGGTAAAGGAGTTTAAGCCTATAAAAATTAGGATGAAGTAAGCAATAGATAAACCAAGAAAACGGTCGGGCTTATTGGAGCGCGTGGGCATAAATGTAAAGCTCTACTGATAAAAAGAATTCATTTATTTGAACGCCGCGCGCCTAGAAAGTTCCCTGCCTTGCTAACTATAACCATTGAATGTAATGATTAGAGAGTACTTGATGACGCGTCGCATGACGTATTTTCAATAATGTACTATATTAAATGAATGAAAAAATATAAAAACCAGGCCTTATGGCGAACTTATCTATTTGTCGTATTCTTTTCTATCGTCGTAACCGCATCTTTTTTATATGCTGAATGGCAGGAAATTAAGGATCACGCAGGTATTGAGCAAAGTTATGCAAATAACCTCGTCTCTCATTCTATGGAATCCTTGCTTCAAAAAAACTCAAATTTATTGAAAGTACTTGGTGAACGCTTTGTGGAGCTTGTTGGCGAGGGAGAAATAGCCCAGGTTCAGAAAAGTATGAACCAGGTTTTACGAGTGAATACCGAGTTGATAGGTTTAGGCTTGGTTGATGTAAACGGTCAGTTGATAGTCTCTACCTTCAAACATATGCCAAGCCAGGTTCCTAATTTGTTGACAAAAGCGGAAACCAAAGACACCTTTCGCAAGACCCTGGAATCATCGAAATTAGTGATGGGAAGGACCTATTACTTCCAAGCATTGAATTCGTGGGTCATACCTATCCGGCTTCGGGTATTAGATAGCGAAGGACAGGTTGCAGCTGTTGTGGTAGCAGGCTTTAAACTAGGCGCTTCTCATGGTTTATGGTCTAGAGAAAATCTACCAAAACACCTTGCTTTGACAGTCGTTCGTGGC
>NZ_LWGE01001176.1:0-4967 GCF_001635315.1 Oleiphilus sp. HI0123 | reverse complement strand
CAATAGACTTTCTAAATCGAGCTAGTTTCAGTAAGGCTGCAAATGGCAAGTTTTGCTTTAAGAAAAATTCGACAGGAGCCCCATCACTTTGAAACATTTCTCTGCATACGCCATCGAAATAACCTTTCATGCATTGAGAATAAAGATGTGGATGACTCTTACACTCTTTTGCCGCAACGTTAAGCGGCTTCTTGAATACATTTTTTTTGCTGAAATACCAGTAGTAGACCTTAACTGCTAAGTTTGAGTTTTTTGAGTAATAACGCCAGAAAGAGCTTGCAAGGGACTTAGCTTCTTCCTGATCTAACTCATCCCAAAAGTCGTTGCTAATAAGCATGAGCAAATCAAACTCTGAAAGGTGTTTGAACTTATTAGACCTAATTAGAGCTAATAATTCGTCGCTACCTTTAACACTGAAGTTTGCTCTGAGCGCCAAATTATCTCCAGAAAAACTTTTCCCCTTGAAGGAACCTAGAGAATTAGAAAGCGAGTCCCAAGCTTTAGTAGATGGTTTAAATCCCCCTAGAGTAATCATTTTAACAACCTAACCGCCTCTTCATAAGTTCCCTTAAATTGAAGGCGAAACATTACTTTCCGGTCCGCTTTCGTTGCTACTTTTTGGTTAGCTTCCGTCTCGCCTCTACCTGTCACTGTGAGCTTGTTCATTAATTTGGTCTTATGAGGAAACTCAAAGCTAAGAATATTCTGCATAACTGCATTGGCACGTAACAAACTAAGCTGCATGTTATAACCGTAATCCCCTACTTTGTTCGAATGTCCTTCAACAATTACGCGCACGACTTCTTCTGCAGCGTCAGGGTTCTTATAAATACCTCTCGCGTACAGTGGAATAAAGCGCTTTAGGAATTTAACACCCTCCGCAGAAAGCTTCGCTGAATCGTGCCCGAATAAGATATTATCCATAATTGTAATATCTCCTGTTTCAGGATTGATCTCTGCCTGGATACCATCTGCATTAAGCTGTTCACTAATCGCTTGAATTACAAAAATACGGTTTTGTTGGCTTTGTTCGTGACGCTGGCTAAGAAGTAACATAGTCGCCACAACGAGCAAGGCGAAAATCATCATCAAACCCGACATCAAATCCCCAATTGACATCCAATGTGCATCAGACTCCACTGCATCATGCTGGCTCATGCGTCAAATCCTTTGAATGCTCTGTAGAATCAGCAATACTTGCCGCGGTTGCTAGAACTTGTGCTACATTCAAGAGCTTGGCGTGCACATCAGTCGATGACTTATTAACTGACTTAATGTACTCATCAAGAAACTCTCTGCTTGAACCATGATAATTGGCTACCTCGTTTAAGAGTTCCTTCAGTTGGGCGTTTTGGTGATCAGAGCCTTCTTGAATTTGTTTGAGCAATTCACGTGATGTGCCGACCACCTGATTCAACACAGCCTCTATTGAAGCAACTAACTCTGCATCTAATGACGGCATTTGTGTAGCCAGCGCATTCAGCGTTTCTAAGTGCGCCCCAAGATCGGTGTTTAGCTTTTCCAAGGTTTCATTGAGAATTTCACCTGCCGAAATGAGCTGCTGACTTAGTTTTTCTCCTACTTCCTGTTGGAATCTATTTAGAACGTTTTCGATGCTAGCAATAGACTCCTGTTGATGTTCGCGCAGTTTGTCTACTGTCTGGTCGAGCTCTTCTCCCAGCGGCAAAAGTGATTCTGTTAGTTTAGTAACCGAAGTAGTGCTCTGATCAACAAGTCCCGCTGTACTTTCTAGACGCACCTGAATTGGTTCAATTACTTGAGACCTAAGGTCATCCATCATCTTTTGTAGTACCTGCTCGCCATTTTCTTTTTTTATTTCACTTAAGACATTAAGCTCTTCACCTATACGTTCTAACATCGGAGAAAGTGAGCTAGTCATTTTGTCAGCAATCGCATCAGCATTAAATGACCTAGCCGATTCCGCCATGGCTTGTGCAGCATCAACCATGTCATTACTACCCATACTCGCCACCATGTCAGACATATCGAATAATCTAAAACCCTTTGATTCTAAGGCTTTGATTGATTCAATATTCTGGTTTCGAACCTTTCTCAAAAATATGGTGTGGCGTAACAAGCTCAAGACCAGACCTCCAATAATACCCGCTACTGAGGTATAGAATGCGACTTTCATACCTTCTAACAGCCCACCAATCGAAGCTAGTAACTTGTCGGAAGAGCCTTTGGCATGCAAATCAAGTGGTTCCAAATCACTTAAGCCGTAACTAATTCCAAGAAAGGTCCCTAGTACGCCCAAGGAGGTTACAAAGGCGGGCATCCAGTCGAAGCCAAGACTCTTTTCTTCAAGTGCTTCTGGCCACTTTCGAATACAAATTGGACCAGAATTTTGCGCAGAAACAATACCATGTTTCGACTTTAGCAGTTGCGCGGGAGTACTTTCTAATAACTCCTCCTGTAGCTTTGCCTTATCTTTCTTGTCTACAGTCATGACCTTGAGCCACACCGCCAAGGTAGCGAGAGTGAAAAAACCGATAAAGGCAAAAAAGGTGGTGTTGATGTTTGATTCAAATAAAACTGATAGATCAATCATGTTTGTAGTTCCTGACAAGTACAGCTAGTTCATTTTTAGTTAAGAATTCTTCGGCCAGTCTCTTTGGCATATGAGCGCCGTCCGTATATGGACCTATTTTATTAGGCAAAACGACGGAATAAATTTCTTCTGATGTCTCTTCAGTGTCTAGCTGAAGGTATACGGAAGGAAACTCTCTTCTTAGTAGCTCAATTTGATAGGCTAGTTTGGTGTGCCTAAAAAACTCACCATGGGAATCAGAACTTTTGTTATCGTCCTGATGTGATTTCCAAAAATGGTTAATCGTGTGAATACGCTTAACTAGCTCTTCAATAGTCAGGGCGTATGACATTCCTTCGTACTTCATTTCTTACTCCTTTAAACAAGCGAATTATTTCATCATGCCTGTCTTTGGTAAATTAAATAGCTCTCGTTTTGCACAGCGAATTAAAATAACGATAAATCCGCGTGTTTTTGTCTTAAGCCATAATGACTACCAATTGAAAGAAGTTTTACGGACAATTGGGGGACGTTCATAGAAACATTAGTTCTAATTTGTGGCAAACCGCGTACTTCCTTGTTACAACAATCTCTGTTCATTGAAATATGAGCTTAGCTGTCCATAACTCAATATATGGGCTGACTTTCTGGCGCGCGTCAAGGCTACATAGACCAAACTTCGCTCTTCTGTATCAGCTTGTGCAAGTGAGGCTTTATCTGCCCGCCCCTGCAGTGCATACTGTAAGGGTATTAGTCCTTCATTCGCTGAAGCCAACACAACATGATTAAACTCTAACCCTTTGACACGATGGACGGTTGCTAGTTTTATTGCGCCACTCCCTTCATCAGCTCTGTTGGCTTGAATTATTGAGGTTTTGATACCAAGGTTTGCAAAACCTTTACTCAGTTCATTAACTTCACTATTTGTTCGCGCAACGACACAGAAATTTTCGTGGGGCTCTGCTGACTGTTTTACTAAGTTTGAAACATAGGAGCACTGTTCATTTAAGTTCGACAGTGTTTCGATAACTGGAAATTCACCATGACTGAGAGACTTGTACTGATGGTTATCGTCGGTGCCACCATCTAAATCGTCGATATCCCTCCCCTCCAAAAGGTTAATGGCAGAAAGTCTGATTTCGTCTGTCGTACGATAGTTAATTTTTAACTTCGAAGAGCGGCCACGAATATTAATACCGCATTGGCTCAATATGACCTTATTTTTACCGTATATACGCTGATGAGCATCGCCAACAATAAATAGATCATTAGGTCTCTCTGGCACAATAGCTCTTAACAATTTGTATGCTTGAGACCCCATATCTTGAGCTTCATCCACGATGACAGACGAATAGTCTTGAGTTCCTTGCCCGCTTTCTATAAATCCGAGAGTATCTCGATAAACATCATCAACCTCTTTATAATGTTCGGCATTTAGTAGTCGACGATATTCTTCAAACACCGGCCAAATTTCAAAGCGTTGCTCACGATCAAGTCTTGTACCCCTGCCTTTTCTAGAAGCTCGTTTATACGCATTGAACGTATCAATGCCTTGAGCCTGTACGACACGTTGCCATTCTTCCTTGTAGAAATTATTGGAAAAATTTAAATGTCGTGGACATTTGATGAGCGCTTTACCCCATAACTCTTCACTTTTACGTTGATCATAGAGTATGCGGTATCCATAATTATGATGTTTTAGAAAGTTTTGCACCCATTGGTCAAGGTTAATGACTTCAATCTTAGAAAGGGTATGCTGATCGCAAATACTTTGAAGGCTAGTTGAAATATCAATCGCGAGGTTTTTGGTATAAGTGGTAAACAGAACTTTCTGTCCGTTATCACAGCAGTTTTCTGCAAGCCATTTGGCACGGTGCATTGCCACAACTGTTTTGCCCGTACCCGCTCCACCTAGTACTCTTACCGAACCATTCTTAATACCCATAACGAGCTTGCGTTGCGCTGGGTGCAGAAACACTCGCCATTTAGCAACCGGTTCAGCAAGCATTTCTCTTAGCTCTTTTTCACTTGCTGGGACAAAGAAGCTAGCTATAGTAGAAGGTAGGCTGAGTGCTTGCTGATAGTCTGATGAATCAACGCTTGAAACATCGCTAGTTTCGCTTTCTAGTAAAAGACTTTCATAGCTTTCGCCCGCGTTATAAAAGAATAAAGCCTCATATGCCTCTTTCGGTAATCGGTGTTGTAGTTGATCCAACATCGACTCGTTAGTCACACTCCTTACAGACGATATAAGCTCATCGGGAACACCAAGTCTTAGTAAGTGTTTATCCTTTAAATTGTCAAACAAGCCCTTTTCGAAAGTAGACGGAGCTGAAACCTTTTGCATCGTCTCAATCATGGTCTCGTATATCTGTAGAGATCCAGTATTAGGATTTATTTTACACTGATGAACTGC
>NZ_LWGE01001175.1:0-5729 GCF_001635315.1 Oleiphilus sp. HI0123 | reverse complement strand
CCCTAGCGAAAGAACTGAACCCGAAGCTTAAAATAACCATCATAGAGCGCCTTTCTGGGCCAGCCAAAAGCAACTCCAGCGTATTCAATAATGCGGGAACAGGCCATGAAGCAAATTGTGAGTTGAACTATACGCCGGTCGATGAGGATATTATCGAAGTCGAAAAGGCACTCGCAATACACGGTCAATTCAATATCGCCAAGCAGTTTTGGGCTTATTTGGTTAAGAAGGGGATTATCGAAGACCCTACAAGCTTTATCGTTCCGACAAAACACTGCACCCTGGTTCATGAAGACAGTATCAATGAGCTGAAATTGCGTTTTGAAGAAATGTCTCAGCACCACTATTTTGAGCATATGCAGTATTCGGAAGATCATGATGAAATTAAATCATGGATCCCCTATACCATGGAAAATCGACCAACTTCTGAAAAGATGGCTGCGACCATGATTGCGACGGGAACAGATGTTAATTTTGAGTCGATCACCGAGCAAATGGCTGCTTATTTGGCAAAGCAGGAAGGGGTTGAATTTCACTACGGAACGCATGTTACGCGTGTTCATAAAAACCCGGTTAAGCAATGGCTAGTTGAAACCCAAAAAGGCGATCAGAAAATGCGCTTTAAAGGCGACACGCTATTTGTTGCCGCAGGTGGAGGCGCATTCCCGCTTCTTAAACTAAGCCACTTACCAGATAGAACTCGATTTGCAGGCTTCCCTGTTGGTGGTCGCTTCTTGATGGCGCCTATTAGTGAAGAAGACGCTAAACACTACTCTGCAAAAACTTACGGTAAAGCGAAAGTCGGCGCACCACCCATGTCGGTTCCGCATCTGGATTTGCGTGCTGCTAACGGAAAGCATTACTTGCTGTTTGGTCCTTTTGCGACCTTTATGCCGGTGCTGGAAAAAGGCCGAGGTTTCCTTGAGTACTTAAAGTCTATGCGCTTTCATGATATCCCTAACTTTTTGAATGTTGCGCGAGAGCACTTTCCATTAATGAAGTACCTTATTTCCGAGACCTTTGTTTGTAAGGAAAAGATGCTGAAGGAACTAGAAGACTTTGCGCCAGGTTTAAGTAGTAAATTCAACTGGCAGGTTAGTCCGGCAGGTCAGCGAGTGCAAATCATTAAAGATGGTGACTTGCAGATGGGCACCGAGATTATTGTCTCTGATGATAAAACCTACGGGACGCTACTAGGTGCCTCGCCGGGGGCGTCGGTATCACCTGAAGTGATGTTGCGACTGGTTGAACAACTCATGCCATTCCTGATTGAAGATGAGGAAGGCAATAGCAAATTACGAGAAATCTTCCCCGTTCACAGCCTCAGAAAGCTGGAAAAGGACGCTAAGCTCTATCGTGCTATCCGTGATGATGTCAATGAAACCCTAGGCATCGGATAAGCCCTCCAAGCCCAAACACCTAGGGATTTTGCCGATGATCAATCCGCTTCCTTAGGTCTTATGGGCTATTTCACAAGGTTTTACCTCAGTGTTACCTGTTGTTACCACTTTGGGATAATTTGTCATTCCTTTACTTGTTACAATCCTCGGGAATTTATTTAAGGCCCCTTTGTTTGTAACGACTAGGAATATTTGATGACGAATGATATATGGATGAACCTTGGTATACAGAACTCTTTCTCGCAAGATTATGGGCTGTTGTACGATAATTTGGCACTAACGGCCAGTGCACTTGCGGGTTTTTTTAATGCTATTGCTCTTACATAGAGTATCGTCGCTGTACCGTGCAAGTCAGCTAAGCAGGCATGAAACTGAAGAGGGTAACGCTGTAGGGTTCTCATCCCAATTAATTGATTTTGCTCAGTTTCATATTAATAGTGTTCATCAAGGGGCTGGAGAGAAACGAGTATTTGAGGATCAAGAAAACCGAAGTGAAGTTGGTTTGTTTTTTATTGGGGCAGTAGAGTTTGTCGTTAAGATGAATGGCTTGTCGTCAAAGCAGCGGCATATGCTTATTGTGGAGCTGCTTCGAGAGAGTCTGGGCTTTTCTGCAAAGGAGGTGAGTAAAGTTTACTCGCAAGCTTTGGTGACTTGCTCAAACTCGCCTTCTAAGAATACAGTAAAGCTCGGAGCAAAAGCATTTAAAGAATGGTCTACAAACGACTTCTCAGGAAGCGTCCATCTATCTACAGTCTTATCATAACCCTAGACGCTAGGTCGTTCTCAGAAGCTTGCAGTCTTTTGAGAACGAGCCTTGATAGCCAAGAATAATTAGTTTACTTCATCAAGCATAATGCGAATGGCACCACCTCAATAAAGTTTTCGCCAGTTAAAAACTTTGTTTTATCTTTGTAGTTAAGTGCATAAAAGTCATCTTTATCGCTCCAAATACTGCTTTGGCGATTGATAGTGTAAAAAGCATTCTCACTATCAAATGCTTCTAGGTACCAGGTCTCAGCCCACTCCTTGTCTTCAAGAACCCAAACTTTGTAGTCACAATTCTTGTTAAATGGTTTTTTGTCACTGCTGATGTCTACCCACTGTGAGCGACCGTGTTTATCTGCAAGCACTGAACCCGAGCCGAATACTAGAACGCAAACAAGTAAAAAAGAAGATACAAAATTTTGGTACATAGGAAATTCTCCGCTGTTTTCATAATGAAGATTTGTAGAAAGTGAAGGTATTAGATAATCTTAGTTCAACAAGTACGAATGTTGAAGTAGATGAAGAGATTTAGTCACTTGATGATAGAGGCGATGCATAAATGTCAAAGAGACTAGTGTTGATATAAATATTCACTCAGGTTTAAAACAGTGGGTTGGGAAAATAAGGTTTTCCTTCCTATACTAATTAGTTCCGGCTTGCTCCATTAGTATGCTTTGAGTTTATCAAGCTTCGCTATTGCCGTTGTTCAAGTAATTTATAAAGCCTCAAATTAAGCAGGTAAGGTGTAGAATATGAATGGAAAATCCTTATCTTTCTTAGGTTTAACTGTTATAGCCATGCTGTCCTTTAATGCGCAAGCAAAAGTTTCTTCGGAGGCCGCAGCTGAATTAGGCGTATCTTTGACTCCTTTTGGCTCAGTTAAAGAAAGTAATCAATACAAAACAATTCCTGCTTGGGATGGTGGTATTACCGAGGTGCCAGATGGGTTTAAGGGCAACGGTTTTCCTCATGTCGACCCCTTCGCCGACGATGAAATTAAGTTCTCGATCGACCAGAGCAATTACAAAGACTACAAGAAAAAGCTGACTCCAGGTCAGTATAAAATGTTTGAGACTTACCCAGAGACTTTTAAAATAAACGTTTATCCTACTCATCGCTCACACTCCTTGCCAGAGTGGGTCAGCAAGAATACGCGTAAGAATGCCCTTACCTCAGAGCTTCTCGATAATGGCCAGGGCTTCGAAAATGCTTTTGGTGGCGTGCCATTTCCAATTTTGCATGGCAGCAGTGATGACAAGGCTTTACAGGTTATGTGGAACCATTTGACGCGCTGGAGAGGTGTTTTTCTCACCAAAAGTGCAACGGAAGTGGCGGTTCAGCGAAATGGTGCATTCACACCGATTACGAAGCAATACGAAATATTATTCAATTTCCATAAACCTAATGGGAGTTTTAAGAAGCTAAACAATATTCTTTTCTACTTTCTTGCGTTTAATAAAGCGCCCGCGCGTTTAGCGGGTGGCGCTTTGTTAGTGCACGAAACTCTTGATCAGATAAAAGAGGAGCGTCAGGTGTGGGATTATAGTTCTGGTCAGCGCAGAGTTAGGCGGGCACCGAACTTAGCTTACGATTCACCGATTGCATCATCAGATAACACACGAACTGCTGACGATACGGATATGTATAACGGTGCTCCCGATCGTTATAACTGGGAGTATGTTGGTTTGAAAGAATATTTTATCCCATATAATAATTATAAGGTTGACGCTGAAGGGGTGGAGTATGCAGACCTGGTTTTAGCGGGGCACCTCAACCCTGAGTATATTCGCTGGGAGTTGCATCGAGTACACGTGGTGAAAGCGAAACTAAAGAAGGGGGTTCGTCATATCTATAAAGAACGAGTGTACTATGTTGATGAAGATAGCTGGGGTATCTCATTGGTTGATCTGTATGATAAGTATGATGAGCTATGGCGTGTGAGTATGGCGCTAATGAAAAACTATTATGAGCTTCCCGGTACAGCGGCGAGCGTGAATGTTTATCATGATTTACGATCGCAAAGATATAGTGCCAACGGTCTGTCTTCAGAAGAGAAGCGTGCGGTAGTTTTTGATGACGAAGCACCGAGTTCACGTCATTTCAAGCCGGCTTCACTGCGTCGTCGTGCTCGTTGAGTTCAATAAATAGATAGCTCTTTTTGAGGCGGCTCGACATTGCGCTTAGCTTTATAGTTATTTAGGTAACTATAAAGCTATAGCTTTCTGAATATCAGGGTGAACACGACACCTGTTTCATCTTTACGGTTTCTGACCTTGAGCGTTGCTCGATGGTGATCGGCAATGATTCTGGCGACATGAAGCCCAAGCCCAAGATGTACTTCACCACCCTCCGAACGTGTAGAAGTCATTGGCGCAAAGAGTTCATTCATTTTTCCTTCGGTAATCGTTGGCCCATCATTCTCGACCTCAATCAAGGTTTCTAAGTCGTTATCGATCAAGCGAATGCATACCTTGCCGTCATCTGAACAAAAACCAAAGGCGTTATCTAGAAGTTTATCGAGTAGTTGTTCGAGCCTAGAGCTTTCCGCCATCACCCACACCACTTTATTGGGTTGTTCGGTTCGTAGGCCCTCCCAGGATGAGCAGTAATCTTCTAAAAACTCGCTTAGGTTCAGGCTTGCTAAATGTTCATTTTGCAATGCATTTTCAAGGCTAGCCGCTTCAGTGAGCTGTTGTGAGATCTTGCTTATTTGATCAACCCCGGCATCGAGTTTTTTAACATAAGTATTATCTTTTAGTTCAGGCCTGTCATCGATTAGGTTCTCTAGCGAGGTTCTGAGCTTGTTAAGTGGGTTGGAAATCTCGTGGCGAAGTGTTTGTGGCATGCGTTCTAAAAACTGCGTATAGGATTGTTGCTGCTTAAGCAAGCTGCTGATGCTGCGTGACAAGTCCCCCAATTCATCGGGTGCTGTTTTACTAGAGATATTGTCAGTGCTGATGATTCGGCCTTGCCCGTCAATAGCATTGTGGGCACTGTGGCTTAATTTGGTGATGCGTTGGGCCAGAATGAGGGCATAGATAAACATCAGTGCGATGATCAGGGCAATGATAGCGCCGGTTTTAATTGCAATAGCTTGTAGTCTGGTTTTGTGTTGTTCAAGTACATGGCTGGCAGCTTCATCGATGACGACTAGGCCTATGGCTTTATTATCCTTAATGATTGGGTAACAGGTCGTTATTCTGGAGTCCGGAGCGTCGCCTTTCATATGCTGGTATTGCTGAACGCTACCCTTCAAGGCATTGTTTAGGCAGTCTTGATCAAGTTCAAAGCCGCCTTTGTCTCTTGCTGCAAAGGCCCACTCGCGGCCCCGGCGGTCGTAGATGCCTAAATGCGCGTAGTTGGACTTCAGCTGGTCAATGACTCGCTGTAGCTCTCTTGCATGAAGTTCTAGAGGGTTAAATTGACCTGCCAACTCAGACGGTAGTGTCGAGATAATTGCCTTGGGACCAAGGGAGGGCTGCTGGTCGACATCGACAACTGCAATATGCAGTTCTGCTCCTTGGGTATCTAATTGGCTTAGGGGAAGGCGAAATTCAACAACAT
>NZ_LWGE01001174.1:0-14328 GCF_001635315.1 Oleiphilus sp. HI0123 | reverse complement strand
GATTCATCATTATGGTGATGTCTTCAGACAGCTAAATTCGTCATAAAACAAGAAGACAATCCACCATATTTACCATGCGGCCCATTATATAATTTCACCTTCGAGCTAAGCTGGCTTTACTTTCAATGAATGCAAATAATCTAAGTTTTAAGCCAGAAATCTCTAGCGCTCGCATTCACGGCATACCCGCATTTTTCATAAGTCTCACCCTGTTGTTTATTGCTTTAGGTTTTGACCAATTATTTATCAATGACGGATCGACACTTCAGAATGCCATGCCCTACGTCAGCATAGCCTACGGTTTATCACTCTCTCTTACTTATTGCTTCGGCCTAGTCAGTCTACCCGCAATATTCCTAGCCCCAGTCGCTTTATCACAAGCATCTAACGCATGGTTTGACGGTGATATAGAACTTAGTACTGCAGTACTGTTTTCGTTAAGCCTTTGCATGCAAAGTTATGTGCTCCGGAAGTCATTCCAGCTCTCTATTACCAAGGGTAATCCTTTATCAAACAGTAAAAACCTGATCCTTTATATTTCCCACAGCGTAATAATTAGCGCCTTAATCAGCACATTGCTCGGTGTCAGCTTGCTCACCAATGACGGCGACAGCACACTAGACCTAAGGGTAATAGCCTACTTATGGATTTCCAATGTTATTAGTCTGACCACCATTCCAAGCATCGTGTTCGCGGCACAAAACCATGCACAACGTATCAAGCAAAACACACATCCTTTAGAGTGGTTTGTTTGGCTTTCAATCTCGATCCTCAGCATTTATTTTACCACCAAGGAAAAGCCTCACTTTATACTTCTAATCATTCCAATCTTAATGTGGGCTTCAACCAGATTTAACCAGCTCGCTTGCACTATTGCTATTTTCGTATCTGGGATTATCACCCTGCACCTCCTTAACGCCGGGACACTGACACAGCAATTATCAATACCAGAATATTCTCTACCTCTTGCTAGCTTGATCGTTATTCTAACTACCCTTTACTTCAACACCCTCCGTTCAGATCAAATAAAAATCGAAGCGAGGCTCGAAGATATTGTTGAACAACGCACACAAGATTTACTTAGCGCCAACCAAGAACTTCGCGATGAGGTTTACATCAGAAAGCAGGCAGAAAAGAGTCTACAAAACACCTCGTCTCGTTTCAGAGCACTATTCGAAACTGCCGGCATCCCGATCATCGTACTTGATAAGAAGTTCAAAATTAAACAATGGAATGCAGCAGCCGAAGTTCAGTTTTCTTATACTAAAGAACAAGTGCTAGGCAATAATTTCATCGATATGTTTGTTCCAGAAAATATTCAGGACGAGACAGCATGGAAATTTACCAAGGTACTCGAAAGCGGCCTTAGTAAAGAAAATATGGAATGCGAGATTATCAGTGGCGACTCGCTTTCGCACACCATGCTCTGGAACATGAACCACCTTAGCAATCATGACGGTGAATCCCAGCAGACGCAGCTTCTTTTGATTGGCCAAAACATTTCCGACATCAGAAAAACTCAAAATCAACTTCACTACCTCGCTCACTACGATGCACTTACCGATACGGCTAACAGACGCCTATTCGAAGACCGCTGCGCCCAAGCGATTCAATCAGCAATTCGACACAAATCCGAGATTGCGCTAATCGGCCTAGATATCGATCACTTCAAACGAATCAATGACACGCTCGGACACGATATCGGCGATCAATTTCTTGTCACCTTAGCCAGCAGACTCAAACAAAGCGTTCGAAAGGAAGACACGATTGCCCGCCTTGGCGGAGACGAATTTGCTATTCTGCTAGCAAATGTATCGGGAAGAGAAGGCGCTAAAACAGTTGCCAGAAATATTCTCGATAACATTACCAAGCCCGTAAATATTGGCGGGAATGAGCTTATCGTTACTTCCAGCATCGGCATTACCGTCTGCCCTAACGATGGCACGCAATATCCCGACCTTCTAAAAAATGCAGATATGGCCATGTATCGAGCGAAAAAAGCCGGACGAAACAATATTCAGTTCTATAGTCCAGAAATGAACAGTGAAATGCAGCGCCAACTAATTATTGAGCATGAGCTAAGAAACGCTATCAGCGCCAGCCAATTCAAGCTTTACTACCAACCTATCATCGACATTGAAACGGGTGAAATTCTCGCGCTTGAAGCCTTGCTACGCTGGCATCATCCTGACAAAGGTTTAGTCACGCCAGAGTACTTTATTGATGTCGCTGAGCAAACGGGCTTATTGCACGACATTGGTCAATGGGTAATTTCTAACGCCTGCCTGCAAGGACGAGCAATTCAGGAATGGTCAGACACGCCGATACAAATAGCGCTCAACCTCTCTAACCGCCAATTTAACCATCCGCGAATAGTTGAACTTATCCAAAAAGCAGTAGAGAGCACTAAATTTGATCCAAAGAACCTGATTCTGGAAATGTCGGAAAGCACGATCACAAGCAATATCGAGACATCCTTTGTGACACTTACTCAACTTAAAGAGTTGGGCGTGTCACTGACAATCGACAGCTTTGGAACCGGTCTAAGCTCACTACGACAGTTAAAGCAAATTCCCGCCGACATCATTAAGGTCGACCGAACTTTCGTGACTGGCATACCAAGGGATGAAAGCGATATGGCCATCACTGAAACACTGCTAGCTATTGCGAGTCAGATGGATTTAAAAACATTTGCTACAGGGATCGAAACGAAGGAGCAGGAAGCTTTCTTAAAGATTAATGGCTGTCGATATGGGCAAGGTTATCTCTACTCCCCACCAGTGCCGTTCAAGGAATTATATGCAATATTACATAGCTTGAATCAAGGCGAAACCTTAGGCCGGGGCGACCAGATCGTACTACCTCTGGTGCACGAATCTAAACCGGCCTAAGCTAAAAGCAGGTTTTCTTGCTACGAAGATAAATGCTCGTGAAGTTCTTCAAACTGAGTCGTTAAAGCATGCTTTGGAGCAAAGTAGATAAGCGGCTGACTTTCTTGGTGCGACTCTTTCATCTTGATTGAAGCATTAATTTTTACAGGTAATACTGGCAACCCTTCTTCTTCGAGCTCCTTCACCAAGCGCGACGGCAGACTCGCACGCGGCTGAAATTGATTCACTACAATACCCTCTATTTCCAAGCGGTCATTGTGATCTTCTTGTATGTCTTGCAACTCGCCCATAATCGTATACAAAGCTTGACGAGAGAAGTCATCGCAGTCGAAAGGAATCAAAACCTTATCGCAAGCAATTAAGCCTGAACGCGTATAGAAATTTAAAGCAGGCGCTGTATCGATGATAATTTCATCAAACTGGCTCTCTAATGCTCTTAAGGCATTTTTGAGTTTATAGATCTTATGCTTAGCCTCCAGCTTTCTTTCAAGAAAATCCATCTCAGGACTAGAGGGCAAAACATAGAGATTGTCGAAGGGGGTTTTATGCGCAAAGTCGGCAGGATCTTTATTAAACAAATTAAATGAAAGCGTTTGCTCAAAAAAATCGGCAATCGAGTCATTCAATTCAGCAGCAGGCTTTCCCATTAAATAGTGAGTAGAGTTACCTTGCGGGTCCAAATCAACAACCAAGGTTCTGCGTCCCTTAGCAGCGAAAATAGCTGCAAGATTGCAAGTAATACTCGACTTCCCTACACCGCCTTTCTGGTTGAATACTACGCGAATCATTTTTTTCTCCCTGCAGCTGATGAGCTACCAATTTAAAACTTTCTTGACGAACGGAATTGTCAATTTACGCTGCTCAGTGAGCGACGCTTTGTCTAGTTGATCAAGTAACGCTAGCAACTCTGTTAAGTTGCGCCCGCTACGCTTAATAATAAAAGTAGAAACGCCCTCTTCCAAGCTAAAGCCCTTATGTATCGCAACCTGCTGCATGATTAGTTCTTTTTCAGCATCACTATAAGCTTTCAGGCTTATCAATAAACCGGATTTTAGGCGTGACAACAAATCAGCCAAGCAGATATTCAAGGCGTCTACCGGCTGTGACAAGGCGAAAATTAACATATCACCTTGAGCTTTATAATGGTTAAATAAATTAAAAAGACAGCGTTCTTTAAACTCTCGACTTAAGCTCTGGTGACACAGCCACAAATCCAAGTGATCGAGAGCCAAAATTGAATATTGCTCAAAGCTTGAAAACAAACCCTGAACGTCACTCTCTGATAATTCAAACTCGTTTAATTCCGCAAGCGAAAAGTAACAAACATTGTCCAGCTCTTTTGACTCAGCGTAGCCAATTGCAGCATTAAGCAAATGGGTTTTACCAGACTCTTCTGGCCCAACCAGTAAGACTGCAGTTTCCTGATACTCATCTATCGCACTCGACAGCATAAACTTGGCACGATCGTTTTTTTCGCTGTAAAACGTTTCGAAGCTTAGGTCACTTTTTTCCCTAACAGGCAATAATAGTTGGCTGGATAATTCAAAAGCATTCATAAGCCAGTCTTATCATTCAATTCATTTTCTCGGCGCTGCTTGTATGCCTTTACGCCCCAAACCAAGTAATAATGAATACCGCTAATCAGAGTAATGGCACCCACTACAAATAGGCCTTCTGAAACTGCCCACTGCGGCATCGGCAGATCTGCCAAGCTCATAATCACGAGTAAGACATAAACAATCTGTAGCATTGTACAGGTCTTACCCAGCCATGAGGGCTTAATATCATAATGACTAATAAAGAAGTGATAGCCCAGCGCACCAGCTAGAATCATTACATCGCGACCAATAACGAGATATAGAAGCCACATTGGGATTTGCTCTGTCCAAGCAAGCATTACGTAAGCCGTAACGAGCAGTAGTTTATCTGCCAAAGGGTCAGCTATGGCACCAAATCGCGACTTCCAATTAAATTGGCGAGCCAAGAAACCATCAACTCCATCTGAAAGACCTGCTACAAAGAATAGAATCAAAGCCTGCAAATATTGCGCGGAATATACGCTCATCGCAAAAGGAATCACCAGCAGGATTCGAATAACAGTTAGAATATTAGGAATCTGATTAGCTGCGATCATTCTATCTCCAAAATAACCATAGCAATGACTAAGACCCGGAGCGCCAAACAAATTTATCGAGCGCATCGACAAGCATACCCTTATTTAACTCCAATATACCGTCTAGCTCCGCTTCCCGTTTTATTAGCTTTCGCCCAAGAGATAGGTGCTGAGAAAGCATTTCTCTTGTATCACGCAAGCGCAACTCAAAGGTAAGCTGATCTTCCTCGGCTAGCAACATATTTACGGATGCAACAGGCGCAAGATCTTGCAGGTAACGCTGTACATCCACATAATCTTCGAAAGAATCGATACCAAGCACTGAAATGGTATAGATTTCTGAACTTGCTACGCCAGATATAGCATACTGAGTAGATATAACGCTTGCCAAGCGAGCAACAAACTCTTTTGAAACCGATTCACTGCTTGCCTGAGCGCTTTCACCAAAGAAAGTTTGCTCACCTAGGAATAGCTGCCAGTCTGCACGCCATTGACGCTGAGAAACAGGCTCTTTTGCTTCATCAAGTTCTTGAGCCTCAGGAGTAATGGAACTTTGCAAGCGTACAATTGCAACAGCGTCGGTGCCATAGCGCTTACTAGCATCAATATGGGAGTCAGAAAACAGGCCCCATAATCCGTCAACATCTAAAAGCGAAAGGTCTGTCAGATCGGCCACAGGAATAAAAAGCGGCAAACCTCGAGTCTCAGCAATGCCAGTCAATTCAGGTAGCACCTCATCCAGTTCGGAAGCGCCGATAACGCTTCGCTGCCCTTGTTCATCAGACATCACCACCCAAACCAGAATTGAAGGACGAGACCGCCCCCAAATAGGAAGAGACAGTGATTGCAAACCCGCTTCTATGGGCGATTCTGCGAATGCAACATCCAGCATATATTGGTCAGGTACGGCGGGCTCGGCTATTAACGACTCAGTTAACTCTTCTTGGCCGGTCTGAGCGGAACTAGGCATAGAACCAGGCTCCTGTTCAACGTCTGCACCTTCATCTGTAAACTCCATAGCGAGCCTTTCGCGCTCAGCAAGCACCTCAAGATAAACGCTATACGCGGGGTTTTCTCTGTAGGCAAATGAGAGCACGTAGTTTTCAGGTGAGCGAAACTTAGAATTCACAGAAGAATCCTGCAACAATTCCTCATCACCAGTAACACGGATCAACACCTGATGCAGCGCCTGCTCAAAGCCTAGCATACGATCGGAAGGGTCTTGCGAAGGTACTGCGACAGAAGCGTTATATAAATTACCTAGCTGGACAGCGATTGAGTGTGAACTCAAAAAGGCTAGCGAAACAAGTACGAAAAAACGAATAATATTGACCAAGTAAGTGCCACTTATGCTCAGTATTTGAAAGGTTTATCATAATATTCTCGAAACACTCATAAAACAACCATCAGCCGTGCTTTGCACACCTACTTTCTAATATTTTTTTAAATCACTACGAATATGTTATTTTTTACTGCTAGCATTTGGCGAGACTCCAAACAACTGGTAGAATCGCGCCAATTTTAAAAAGCCAAGGTTTTAGCTCATATGACTAATAATTCTGACTCAAATACAAACCCTTCACTTAGCTACAAAGACGCTGGCGTCGATATCGATGCGGGAAATGAGCTAGTAGAAAGAATTAAAGGTGTCGCCAAAAAAACTCGTAGACCGGAAGTAATGGCCGGTCTAGGCGGTTTTGGCGCAATGTTTGAGTTGCCGAAGGGCTATAAAGAACCGGTTTTGATTTCCGGTACCGACGGTGTTGGCACAAAACTAAGATTAGCCATGGACTTCAATAAGCACGATACGATAGGTATTGATCTCGTTGCCATGTGCGTTAACGATCTTATTGTTGGTGGCGCAGAGCCATTATTCTTCCTTGACTATTACGCTACAGGTAAACTGAATGTTGACGTTGCTGCCGATGTAGTAACAGGCATTGGCGCTGGTTGCGACCTATCTGGTTGCTCACTAGTCGGCGGTGAAACTGCTGAAATGCCCGGCATGTACGAAGGCGAAGATTATGACTTGGCTGGTTTTTGCGTTGGCATTGCTGAGAAGTCTGAGATTATAGATGGCACCAAAGTTAAGGCTGGCGACAAGTTAATTGGCCTCGCTTCTTCAGGTCCACACTCGAATGGCTACTCTTTAATTCGCAAGATTATAGAAGTATCAAACGCTGACCTAAACCAGGAAATTGGCGATACCGACCTAAAATCGGCCTTGCTTGAGCCAACAAAGATTTACGTTAAATCTCTTCTTAAATTGATCAAAGAAGGTGAGGTGCATGCCCTTTCACATATCACGGGCGGTGGCTTACTTGAGAATATTCCTCGCGTAATACCTGAAGGAACTAAAGCAGTCATCGAGACCCAGAGCTGGGAATTGCCTGAAGTATTCAAATGGCTTCAATCAGCAGGTAACGTAAATCCTGTTGAAATGTATCGCACCTTCAACTGCGGTGTTGGCATGATCATCGCCGTTCCAGCCGGTTCAGAAGAATCAGCCATCAAGCTTTTAGAAGCTGAAGGCGAAAGTGCTTGGGTAATTGGTGAAATTGCCGACACATCTTCCGACGAAGAGCAAGTCCAACTAAATGGACTAGGCGCTTAGTAATGGAAGGACGAGATCCTGTTGTCGTTGTTTTGATATCGGGTAGCGGCAGCAACCTTCAAGCCTTAATCGACGCCTATCAACGTGAAGAAATCCCTGGAAAGATCAGCGCTGTTATTTCCAATAAGCCCCATGCTAAGGGCCTAGAGCGAGCTAAGAAAGCTGAGATTGATACTCATGTCATCGAACATCAAAAATTCGCTCAACGAGAGATTTTTGATGCAGAGCTGATTAAGACGATTGAGAAGCATCAACCGGATCTCGTGGTATTAGCGGGCTTTATGCGTATCTTAACCGATGATTTTGTCCGCCGTTTTGAAGGAAGAATGCTCAACATTCACCCCTCTCTTCTGCCTAAATATCCCGGCCTACATACTCATAAGCGTGCGCTTGAAGCAAAAGACAAAGAGCACGGCGTGAGTGTTCACTTTGTTACCGCTGAGCTTGATAGCGGCCCGAACATCATCCAGGCTATTGTACCAGTCTTAAATCAGGATACTGAAGAAACACTTGCCACCCGAGTACTTGAAAAGGAACACATCATTTACCCCATTGCGGTTAAGTGGTTTATCGATGGACGTCTTGAAATGAAAGATGGCCAAGCCTATCTGGATGGCGAGCAGTTGCCCGAAAGCGGCCTTAAGCTAGAGATTGAGCAGACTTTACACTAAGAGTCTGCGCCACCCTTGCGCTTCACCAACGATTATTCACTCTCTTTCTGAGCAATATCTGTAATCAAACGCCTAAACCACTGATGGTCCGCATTATGATGAAGTAAAGGACTCCAGGCCATCTTGAGATCGAATGCTGGTATATCGAAGGGCGGCTCTTTCATTACAAGCTTAGAGCTTTCACTTTTTAAACGCGCCGCGCGGCTCGGCAGCGTAGCCACTAAGTCATGCTGCTGCGCCAACAACATCGCCACCTGGTAATGACGGGTAAATACACTAATTTCGCGCTTTGCTCCAATACGATCCAGCGCTTCATCAACCCAACCCAAGCGCTGCACATCATTCGGGTTCACTCCAACACCCACACCAAAGCCAGTTTTACTCACCCAAATATGGCTGGCCTTTAGGTAGGCATCCAGATCGAAGCTATTGACCAAGGTGTTACTAGGGCTCATCAGGCATGAGAAGGTATCAGACCAGAGCGTTTTTTGGTGAAAAGACTGCGGCAAAGTATCAAAGCGATTAATCGCCATATCGACACGGCCTTGCTCAACATCTTCGAAAGATACATCACTGGGCGTTAAAACATCGAGCGTGATATTAGGCGCCTGCTTGCGAACTTCACTTAAAACAGCGGGAATCAAGGTAGATTCAGCGTAGTCGCTTGCCATCACGCGAAACACCCGATGGCTTTGAAGGTCAAAATCCCTATCCGGGTGAACTACACGATCGATATTGAATAATATCTCTCTCACCGCAGGCTTAAGGCTGAGCGCCAACTCAGTAGGCGCCATACCGTCACTGGTACGAACAAGCAATGGATCTTCGAACAGCAAGCGCAAACGCTTCAAACCATTACTCATCGCAGGCTGCGTAATACCAAGATGGTTTGCAGCCTTGGTGACGTTTTGCTCACGCAAAAGTACATCTAGGTGAACCAGCAAATTTAGATCAACATCACTTAGATTCATAGACCTAGACGCCCTTGGCTAATAACACTCAATTAAACTTAAACTTCATGGTAGATTTCACTACCTTCCTGTTTAAATTTCTCCGACATCTCACTCATACCTTCGTTCGCATCCTTTTCTGCTGCGTAATCACGAACTTCCTGAGATATTTTCATTGAACAAAACTTAGGGCCACACATTGAACAGAAATGTGCAACTTTAGCAGAGTCCTTAGGTAATGTTTCATCATGATAAGCACGAGCAGTATAAGGATCTAGCGCAAGGTTAAATTGATCTTCCCATCTAAACTCAAAACGAGCCTTTGACATAGCATTATCGTGAATCTGTGCACCAGGGTGGCCTTTTGCAAGGTCGGCAGCATGAGCCGCGATCTTATAGGTAATAAGGCCCTGTTTTACATCTTCTTTATTAGGTAGACCCAAGTGTTCCTTAGGCGTGACATAGCAAAGCATTGAACAACCATACCAGCCAATCAGTGCAGCACCAATGCCTGAGGTGAAGTGGTCATAGCCTGGTGCGATATCGGTAGTAAGTGGGCCAAGCGTGTAGAAAGGCGCTTCATCGCAATGCTTGAGCTGCTCTTCCATATTCGCCTTAATCATATGCATCGGCACATGACCCGGGCCTTCAATAAAGGTTTGCACATCGTGCTTCCAAGCTATCTTGGTAAGCTCGCCTAAAGTACGAAGCTCTGAGAATTGCGCCTCATCATTTGCATCAGCAATTGAACCTGGGCGTAAACCATCACCAAGTGAAAAGCACACATCATAGGCTTTCATAATCTCGCAAATTTCTTCAAAATGCGTATAGAGGAAGTTTTCCTTGTGATGAGCAAGGCACCATTTAGCCATAATTGAACCACCACGACTAACGATCCCGGTGACTCGATTCGCCGTCATAGGCACATAGCGCAATAACACACCTGCATGGATAGTGAAGTAATCAACTCCCTGCTCCGCCTGCTCAATTAAAGTATCACGGAACAACTCCCAGGTAAGATCTTCGGCAACCCCGCCACATTTTTCAAGCGCCTGATAAATCGGCACCGTACCAATCGGTACAGAAGAGTTTCGAATGACCCATTCACGTGTCTCATGAATATTCTGGCCTGTAGACAAATCCATTACGGTGTCACCACCCCAACGCGTCGACCAAACTGTTTTCTCGACTTCTTCCTGAATAGAAGATGTCACCGCAGAATTACCAATATTGGCATTCACCTTGGTGCGGAAGTTCCGACCAATAATCATCGGTTCGGTTTCCGGATGGTTGATATTACAAGGAATGACAGCACGACCACGAGCGACTTCGTCTCTGACAAATTCCGGGGTAATCATTTTAGGAATAGAAGCGCCGAAAGACTCGCCTGGATGCTGGTTAGCTAGCGCTTCATCCATCTGCGCCTCGCTTAAAGCCAGATTTTCTCGAATAGCGATATATTCCATTTCCGGCGTAATGATACCCTGACGAGCGTAATACAGTTGCGTGACATTCTTTCCGGCTTTTGCTTTTAGAGGTTTACGCTTATGCTCAAAACGCAAGCCATCCAAGGCTAGGTTTTGATCACGTACATTTGCGTACTCAGAACTAAAACCAGGTAACTCTTCAGTATCATTTCGTTCAGCAACCCACTCATCGCGTAAGGGCATTAGCCCTTTTGTGACGTCAACTTCTATCTCGGGGTCTGTATAGGGGCCGGAGGTGTCATAAACTCTAACTGGAGGGTTATCCTCAAGCTCGCCATTCTGCAACTGAGTTGGGGTAAGTGAAATTTCACGCATCGCTACGCGAATATCTTTACGACTGCCTTCTACATATACTTTTTTTGAGGCTGGAAAAGGCTGGGTAGATAACTCATCTACGTAAGCTGTATCACCCAGTTTCTTTAACGAATCGTTTTTCATCTATTGCTCCGCATATCCGGTATTACGAGTGTGGTAAGTAAGGAAGCAATTAGAATCATCGGTCTAGTCTTGATGAATTCTTGTTCCCTACGCTGGTTCTAACCAATCAGGTTCAACGGGTCCCTATCTGCCTACAAAATGTAGAACAACAAATAATTGGATATATCCCAAGAATTTATATGGTCTCAGCATTCGCAAATCATCAAGCGATAAAATGACAGATGCTCCCCGACAAGATTTTCATCGATTTTAGGGAGTGTTGAATGATATGGCAAGAAATAAGCGCTTTAGCATCGCCTAACGAGGAAAAATAGCCGAGAAGGAGCTACCTCGCCCCACCTCGCTATCGAGAACAATTCGACCATGATTCAGCGCGAGCATTTCGCAGCATATTGCTAAACCATAGCCATCACCTTCAATCTCACTATTCTCATGGGAATCTTGGCGCTGATATAGTTTGAAAATGCTTTCACGCTGTCCTTGAGGAACACCACAGCCTGTATCATTTACTTCAAGAGTAACGCACTTGCCGACCTGCTCATCAAAACTGGGACGAAGAGATACTTCAATAGCTCCCGCTTGCGTATATTTAATTGCGTTGGAAATAAGGTTGATCGCAATTTGCTTAAAGTGCTGCCTGTCTGCCAAGGCGTATATGTTAGAATCCGAAATCTCAGAGCGAAAATCCAAGCCTTTTTTCTTGGCAAGGGTTTCACCTTGTACACACGCTTCTTCAAGCGCAGGCACTGCATTGAAGCGGGAAATGTCGGCAGCCAGCTTTCCAGCTTCTACCCGCGTAGAATCCAAAGTCGTGCTGATCTGTTCAGCGAGCTGCTGACCGCCCCCGATAATTCGGTCGAACAAAGATAGCTGCGTTTCACTACACTGACTAGACAACTTTGATTTAAGAATGCCAGCGTAACCGACAACTGCATTCAAGGGTGAGCGCAATTCATGCACCATCATTGCCAAGTATTCTTTTCGAGTACGTTCTTTTTCGAGCTCCAGGCTTCGTTCAAACTCTTGACGCTGAAGTTCCATTTCTTTATTACTGGTCACATCTAACCCTGAAAGCAATACTGCGCTACCTTGACTGCCATCACTAATATGGAAACTCCATAAAAAGTGTGATGTCTTATCGTTATTTTCTTCAGCATTTGCAGAAGACTCGATATTCTCTAGACCACCCTGCTCTATTGCTTTGCCGACCAGAGCAGCAAGATCTCTGGGTAAAATAGCGGGCGCCCCTTCATCGTCAAATCCAAACTCAAGCATTAGATCAGTCATTGCAGGGTTACTAAAAAGAATCAGGCCTTGATCATCAAGCTCCAGCAATGGGGAGGGATTTATTTCAGTAAAAAATGAAAGCTTCTTGAGCTCTTCAAGCTGAAAGCCTTGCTGCTCGCAGGTAGTGAAAAGAATCATGCAGCTGCCATCATCGGTATAACTTCTACGGTAACTGACGGCAATGTTTTCAGAATTCTTATGCGTCCAATAGCATTCCTGTGGCGCTAGCTGAGCTTCACCCTGTTTTGCCAAGGGGCACTCCTCAGCTTCGTGATGAGTATAAATACTATGACGGCAAAATAGTTCATGAGCAGTACCGCCCTCCGCTGCTTTTTCGGCAATAGCATCAATATCCCAGCCTAACATGGCCTGGCCTGCCTTGTTTAAGAACTGAATACAACCGTCACTATCGACAAGCAACACACCTTCAGGTAAAGCATCCAAGGTAATAGAAGTGATATCAAAAGAAGGACTCACGAAAGGTCTACTCGCAATAACTGTGCAGGGTCAGCGCCTGGGACGGTTAGATCCAAGACAGAAGTAATCGACAGCTCTTTATCTGTCTTGATTTTTGCAAGGTTAATCACCTTGGGCTTAATATGCGCCATCCCTGCCATATCGTAAACAACCTTTACGACAGGTAATTTTGGTTGATCGGCATCGATCTCAAGAACAATACCTTTTTCTTTGTTGCTTAGCTGGACAGCACTACCCACCGGATAAACACTCAATAGACTAATCAGCGCTGACACGGAAGGCTCATCAAGTTTTTCATTTTTGGCCTCTTTATATAGATTAGCAAGAGCGCCATGAGGTGTTACCGCAGGCCTATCAAGCAAGCCGTGGACTAACTCATCATACCTGACAACCACTGCGAAAACCTTACTTAAAGGATGTATCTGATCAGACTTAAGTCCAGAAGGGTAACCGCTTCCATCCAGGTGCTCATGATGCTCGGTAATAATGCGCATTACGATTGAACTGAGCTCACAGTTTTGTTTTAACGACCGTAAGCCTATCGAGACATGCTGATAAATTAACTTCTTTTCACTCGCCGTATAAGGTGATGCCTTACCAAGCAAATGCATAGGCAGTTTTAGCCAACCCGTATCGTGAAAAAATGCGGCTAAAGCGAGCGCCTGTTGTGCATCGTCACCTAAGCTGAGCTTGATAGATATACTTAAGACTAAACTAAATGAAGCGAAAGTATGATTTGCGAGCGAAGCATCTTTACGCTGAATATTGATAAGGATAGCGAGTGCTTGGTTATTCCGCTGTAGACTAGACAGCGTAGCGTCAATTAAAGGCGAAACCTGCCGAGCATCAACCACTTTATCGTTTTTGAGAGCTTCATTGATCTCATCTGCCAGCTTCTCAACTTTGCCCTTTAACTCTTTAGCAACACCAAGCTCCTGACTAATAGACGTACGCTCAGGCAATTTTTCCTTAGCACTTGCTTCTGAAACTGGCTTATCTTTCGCAGCCTGATCTTCTTGTGATTTATCAGTCTCTTGTGAGGACTTATCACGAATAACATCAGCTGACGCTTCTACATCAACACCCTTTGAGGTATCAATCGAGAGCTGCTTGACACCCGCCTTGAGCAACTTATCAATTTGAGCGGCATTTTTTATCTTCAAGTGGTGATACATGAAGGGGCTGTCAATCCACGATATATCGAGCTTGGTAATATACATACCAACCTTAAGTAAGGATATAGGGATCTTTTTTACTGCCATGCGAAGGAATGCCTAAACTCAGTGAATAGTGTCAGCTTTATTTACACTAAATTATAGGCCTTCCTGAGAGAATTTGTACTATGTTTTCACGATTAATTTAAGTTTTTATAGGTATTACCCTTCAGACAAAAGCTTTAC
>NZ_LWGE01001173.1:0-6780 GCF_001635315.1 Oleiphilus sp. HI0123 | reverse complement strand
TTTAGGGGCAGGGTCGCCTTGCTTCATTGTCCAGGCGCGAACTTCTTTTACACCTGCAGTGAAGTAGGTTTGTAGACCAAGTAGCTCGTAGCCAGCTCTAATGACACGATCAAGGCCTGGCTCTTCCATGCCAAGGTCTGCTAAAAATTCATCGCGTTCTTCGTCATCCAGCTCAGCAATTTCTGCTTCTAGCTTATTACAGATCACGACGACTACAGCGTTTTCTTCTGCTGCGATTTCACGAACTTTATCTAGGTGAGGGTTGTCTTCAAAACCGTCTTCATCAACGTTGGCAATATACATTGTAGGCTTGATTGTAAGCAGGCAAAGCTCTTTGATAATTGCTAGTTCATCATCATTCAAACCAAGGCCGCGAACCGCTTTTGCTTCGTTCAAGTGAGGGAGTAGTTTATCCTCAAGTAGGCTCAGAGCATTCTTCGCATCTTTATCACCGCTCTTGGCTGTTCTGGTGAAACGCTTGATAGCCTTTTCTACGGTATCAAGGTCAGATAAAGCAAGCTCGGTATTAATTACATCAACGTCGGCTTGAGGGTTCACCTTGGCAGAAACGTGAACAACGTTTTCATCTTCGAAGCAGCGTACAACGTGAGCGATAGCGTCTGTTTCTCTAATATTAGCCAGGAACTGGTTACCGAGGCCTTCGCCTTTAGATGCGCCTTCTACTAGACCGGCAATATCAACAAACTCCATTGTAGTTTGGATAACCTTCGCTGGGCTGACAATGGCTGCAAGCTTGTCTAGGCGAGGGTCTGGCATGCCAACAACACCAGCGTTAGGTTCGATAGTACAGAAAGGAAAGTTTTCTGCGCCGATACCTGCTTTGGTAAGTGCGTTGAATAAGGTTGATTTGCCGACGTTAGGAAGGCCGACGATGCCGCAGTTAAAACCCATAATCTGAATCCCAGGCTGTAAAGTATAATTAGAAAAATTGGGCGCAAGTATACAGTAGGGTAGCGGGACAGTTAAGTATAAAAGATGAGCGCTTAGTGCTATTTTTTGTAATGCTGCTAAGGAATGCGAGTAATGGGCTTATTCTGCTTTAAAGCTATGGAGTTTTTGCATGGCCTTTTGCCAATCGCCACCAATGACTTCTTTCAGGTGCCTATCTGCTTCGTCGATACACGCAGAGAGTTGCTCGGCTTCTTTGGCTGTTGGTTTGCCAAGAACATGTCCGGTTACTTTGCTTGCATGGCCGGGGTGACCAATACCTAGACGCAAGCGCTTAAAGTTTTTGTTGCCGCCAAACTTCTCGATAATGTCTCGTAGGCCGTTGTTGCCTCCATGACCGCCGCCTTGTTTTAGCTTCATGGTGCCGCACGGGATATCGAGTTCGTCATGGGCGACGAGTACTTCTTCAGGGGAAATCTTAAAAAACTGGCAGATTGCCTGGACAGATTGTCCACTACGATTCATGAAGGTCGTCGGGAACAAGAGGTGTAGATCCTGGCCTTGAATATTAACTTTGGCATGAAGTCCGTGGAACTTCTTTTCTGGCTTAAGGTTTTGCTGATGTGCTTCAGCGATCTGGGCCAGAAAGATGGCGCCAGCATTATGGCGGGTGTTTTCGTATTCGGGGCCGGGATTACCCAGCCCCACAATCAGCTTGATTTGACTCATCGGAGCTTCTCTGACGCTATCAATTCATGCCGGATACAGAGAATTACTCTGCATCACCTTCTGCAGCTGCTTCACCAGCTTCGTCTTCAGCTTTACCCTTTGGAGTATGTACTGAACAAATTGGAAGATCGTGGTCAGCACCTTGCTGTAGTGCAGCAAGTGTAACGCCTTCAGGAAGTTTAAGGTCTGAAAGGTGAAGGATAGTTTCTGCTTCAACTTCAGTCATATCAACTTCGATGAACTCAGGCAAGTTACCAGGTAGGCAAATTACTTCAGCTTCAACCTGCTGGTGAGAGATCTTACCACCGCCCAACTTAACACCAACACAAGCGTCTTCGTTTGTGAAGTGAAGTGGAACGTGCACATGGATAGCTTTGTCCATATCAACACGCAGGAAGTCAGCGTGCATAACATCACCACGTGATGGGTGACGCTGAAGATCTTTCAGGATTGCTGGCTCTTCGTTGCCGTCTACACTGATTGTTAGAACGTGAGAGTAGAACGCTTCGTTTTCAAGCGATTTCTTGATCTCGTTTTCTTTCAGGCTAAGTGCGATAGGGTCTTTACCAGCGCCGTAAAGGATAGCTGGTACTAGGTTCTCAAGACGACGCAGGCGGCGGCTCGCACCTTTCCCCTGATCTGCTCGAGCTGTTGCGTTTACTACGAATGATGCTTCACTCATTTTTCTTTCCTCAAAGTTCACTAATATTCGCCCGCGACCAGACTAAATACCGTGAAGGTTAAAATAGAAAAAGCACCGAGGTGCTTTTTCCTGTACATCTATACCTGATTGAATCAGGTCTTAAGCGATTGTTTTAATTAATGTCTTAATCAAACAAGGCACTGATAGATTCTTCATTACTAATACGACGAATTGACTCTGCCAATAGGTCTGAAATTGTAAGCTGGCGGATTCTATCACAATTCATGGCTTTGTCACTAAGAGGAATTGTATCTGTGACGATCAACTCATCTAGTGATGACTTAGCAATGTTCTCGATAGCTGGGCCAGATAGCACGGGATGCGTAATGTAAGCGTAAACTTTCTTGGCGCCGTGTTCCTTTAGGGCGTCAGCAGCTTTACATAGGGTGCCAGCGGTATCGACCATGTCATCGATCAGTAGACAGGTTTTGTCTTCAACGTCACCGATAATGTGCATTACTTGAGAAACGTTAGCTTGAGGGCGTCGTTTGTCGATAATTGCCAGGTCAACATCACCAAGACGTTTTGCCATCGCGCGTGCACGAACAACACCGCCAACGTCTGGGCTAACAACCATAAAGTCGTCTTGAATGCGGCGTTGAATGTCATCAACAAGAACGGGGGTGCCGTAAATGTTATCTACCGGAATATCAAAGAAGCCCTGAATCTGGTCTGCGTGCAAGTCAACCGTTAATACTCGGTCAACGCCAGCGCCTGTGATCATGTCTGCTACCACTTTTGCGGTAATCGCAACACGTGTTGAGCGAACGCGTCGATCTTGGCGAGCGTAACCAAAATAAGGAACAACTGCAGTAATACGTGAGGCAGAAGCTCTACGTAGTGCATCAGTCATTACGATAAGCTCCATTAGGTTATCGTTGGTTGGTGCGCAGGTAGGCTGAATGATGAATACATCTTTACCACGTACATTTTCGTTGATTTCAACCGTGACTTCGCCGTCGCTAAATTTACCGACCTTAGCATTGCCCAGTGGTAGACGTAGTGCATCGACAACTTGTTGAGCCAGTTCGCGGTTGGCATTACCGGTAAATACCATCATTCTTGGCATGCGAGTTCAAGACCTCTTGAGTGTTTCGGCTTTCAGCTCTTTCAAGCAGTTTCCCGGGCTGAATAGTAAAAATACTAATACAGTAGTTTAGACCTCATCCGGAAGGTTTCTAGCTGTTTGCTTGATTGTTTTCTGAGCTGGGAAAATATGGCTGGGGTAGCAGGATTCGAACCTGCGCATGACGGGATCAAAACCCGTTGCCTTACCGCTTGGCGATACCCCAATAATCGTGTTGCTATTAACGAAGCGCTATCTTACGAATGGTCCCTTGCGAACCTTTTAGCTTCATCTAGCCTTTGAATTGCAGGAGAGAGATTGACTCCCTTGGCTATAAAGCCTTTGAATTTAGACTTAGCTTCATTCAAAACCTGTTTTGCTGTTGCCTCGTCTTTGACGATGCAGAAACAGCACGCTCCCGTTCCTGTAAGTCTAGCAATACCAAACTGGCTTAGCCACTGTATTGCCTCCTTGATTTGTGGGTATAGTTCTGAGATCAGTGCTTCGAAATCGTTGCGATACTCATCGCTAAGAAATTTCTCTGAACTGGTATCTAAACCATGTCCCTCAAGAGCGGGCGCTATTCTCTTCTTTGGCGTGTCTCTTGTCAACCTTTCATGCGAAAAAATTTTAGCCGTGTTGACGTGGCAATCGGGGGTCAATACAACGAACCATTCTTCGCTCATTGGAATTGGGCAGAGTTCATCTCCTATTCCTTCAGCCCAGGCGCTGCGGCCTTCAACAAAAACGGGCACATCGGCACCTATCTTTGCCGCTATTTTGGCTAATTGACATTCTTCGAGTTCAAGTCCCCATAGATGATTGAGCGCGATAAGTGTTGTTGCCGCGTTGGAACTTCCACCACCGAGCCCGCCGCCCATTGGTAGACTTTTTTCTAGATGAATCTTGGCGCCTAATAAGTGGCTACCTTTATCGAGTAGAATGCCTGCTTCTTTGAGTCTTTGTGCGGCGATAAAAATCAGGTTTTCTTCAGGAGGAATGTCGGCAATTTCCGGGGTGATTTCTATTTTTCCACTTTGATTGGCAGAAAAATGAAGCATGTCACCGCGGTCTAATAACTGAAAAACAGTTTGTAGCTCATGATAGCCTGGGTGCGATTGCTCAGGCCCTCGTCTGCCATTGATGTGCAAGAACAGGTTTAGCTTGGCTGGAGATGTCAGGCTTAAAGTCGGGTCCATTGTTTAATCGCTAGAATAATTCGCACCTTATCTCGTTCGAGCTTAATCTTTCCGGGCAGTGGAAGGCCGTCGATGAGGGTGTGTTTGCTGAAAGTTAAGTGCCAACCATTTTGTATTAGGCTGGCAGGGTAGCCCTGAGCGTCAAATTCTAACTCGTGTTGGCTGTCGGCAACAGGAATTCCTTTAACCCACCAGGGCAGTAATGAAATCGGAAGAGGAAACCCTAAAGCCTGATAGATCAAGAGATCTGGTTCATACGAGCTGACAGGCTGCTCACCGGCTTCGATAATCGTTAATAAATGAGGGTTTCCCTGTAGCTTGGATGCGCCAAGGCCGAAAAAGGTTGAGGAAAGGTCGATCACAAAGCTTGATTCAGCTTGGTGCCATTGATTGATTGCTACAGTAAGGGATTCTTCAGGTGTTCTTATGCCAATCTTGCCAATGAGTTTCCAGTTTCGGATGTTATCAATCTTTTGGGCGGTAAGAGGCCATTCAATTGGAGTTTCTCTTGATGTTTTGTGAGGTACGGTTTGTTGAAGGCTGGTGCATGCAGATAAAACGAGCGTCATTAGTATGAACAGCGCCCGGGTGAGGTGAGTGCTCGTTTTACTTGAAATGCCTAGAGCTATCATTACAAACTATTCTTTGGGCGCTTCGGGTGTTACTTGCTCGGTTTCGGGAGTTGAAGCTGAGCTGGTTTCTTTGTTAGTAGCTTGTTCATCTTCCGTGGGCGGATTCTCAATTATAATTAGTAATTCAGGGTCGAGTCTGTTGATGGTCTCAAGAAGTACTTCGTGTTCAGGATACTTCCGAAGAACATTGCTCCAAACATCTCGAGCCTCTGTTGTTTGATTTAGAGACCAAAGAACTTCACCCAAGTGTGCTGCGACTTCTCCATCCTGGAATTGTTGAAAGGCCTTGAACAAGAATACCAATGCTTCTTTATTTTGCTTAAGTCGATATAGTACCCAGCCCATGCTATCTAAAATGGCGGGGTTATTCGGCTTGAGCGCTAAAGCTTTTTGAATTAGTTCAAATGCTTCTTGAGTACGATCGGTTCGGTCGGCCAAGGTGTAGCCAAGTGCATTGATAGCAATCGCATTGTTCGGGTTCAGTTCTATTAGCTTTCTTAGATCTTGCTCCATTCCTGCCAAATCATCGTCTGCTTCTCGATTCATTGCTCGAGCGTAGAGTAGCTGGTCATCTTCGGGGAATGCTTGAATGGCGGCGTTGAGTGAGGCATTCATGCGGTCTGTTTCACCTGCACTAGATAGTAATTTAACTTCCAGTAGCCATAACTTAAGAGGGCTTGCTCCAGGTTTCTTTCTCAATTCAGCGAGTCTGTTTAGCATCTCGTCTTGCTGTTCGTTGTGAACCATTAGGAAACTTGAGCGCTCAAGAGATACTTCATAATGAACGCCAGCGCTTACTTTCTGGTAGAGATCGATAGCGTCATTGAAATTACCTTGGCTGTCAGCAATACGGGCTAAATAATAGTAGGCTTCATTAGCGTGTTGATTGGAGTCGATTAGCTGCTCGAAAGCTGCAGAAGCCTCTTCAACTTTTTTATTCTCTAGCATGACAATAGCGTGCGATAGTTTTAACCGCGATGCTTGGGGGTATTTAGTCAGTAGTGAATAGAATACCTCCTCGGCGTCATCGAGTTGTTTGTTTTCTATTAGCATTGTTGCATATAGACGACCAAGATTATGATTTGAGGGGAAATCGTCAAACTTGTCACCTGCATATTCAATAGCCTCTTCCAGTTGACCTTTATCATAGAGAACGTTGGCCTTGAGGACTGAGGCTGCTTCGAATTCTGGTGCGGCGTTTAGTATAGGCTCGATGATTTCAAGTGCCGCGTCGTATTCTTTCAAATTGCGTTGAGTGAGTGCGTAGCTATATCCAATCTCATGATTGTTAGGGTATTTTGCATATAAAGATTGATAAAGTAGGAGGATGGCTTCTTTATCTTCAAGAGGGAGGGCGCTTGAGCTGACTGCAAGGCCGTCTACTCGGGCATCACCGCCAAGCTCGATAATCTTTTCGATATGTTGCATGGCCTGTTCGTATTCGCGAGAAAGGGAATACTGATAGGTCAGAAGTTGATGTGCCGGAATGCTGTCTGGCTTTATATCAACCCAAAGGATTGCCATTTCCTTTATGGCCTCCAT
>NZ_LWGE01001172.1:0-2221 GCF_001635315.1 Oleiphilus sp. HI0123 | reverse complement strand
GCTACTAATTACGCGCTGGCTTCCAGATAGGTCATAAACATCACTGACGGCATTACTATAAACGGCCACTCTGTCCTGGCTAGTATCGACACTTGCATCCACGTAGCTAGCAAAAGGTACCACCTCGAAACTACTGGCCCCACTTAAAATCGGCACACTTAAATAGTCCGTTGCAGCGACAGTGGGAATAAACTCAATACATGAGCCGCCACTAAGCGTTTGAATACTATTCGGTAAAGCTAATCGTAGTTCTCTACTTAGCTTCTCTGATACCACCCAAGCAATGGCAGATATTTTACCGCGCTCAGAGGCATCGATCATGCCCTCCGTAGTTCGACCGATAAATCCGGCAATTCCTACACCTAGAATACCTATCACGACAATCGTGACAATCATCTCGATTAAGGTAAATCCTTTAGAGTCATTTAAGGGGCGCGACATTAGAAGTTCCCCTTATAAGCGGCAAAGGTCATCGTACTTTGGCCCGGTGGCGTTATCGAAATAGTTATTTTCTTGGCGTGATTCGTTGCACTCGCTGACACTAAGTTAGCGGTATCGCACGCCACACTAATAGAAACACTATAACTGTCATAAGAACTATCTAAACCTGCAGTTAAGCTGACCGGTGGAGCATCTGTCAAACCATCATAGTCATCCACATCGTTATAGACAGAGCGAGTTTCCAGGACGCCCCCGGGTGAATCCGGCCCCAGATCTGCTGCTGTACAACCTGGGCTCGCGACCATCGGCACACCACCCACGGGCGTAGCGTGGTCATAATTCTTTGATAATATTTCGTCAAAATATAACTGTGTCAGCTTTAAGGTCTTATTCCTCCAAAGGGGGTCAGCACTATGTTTCATGGTAAAACTGAAAGAGTTCAGCACTGCAACCATAGCAATCGATAGAATCACAATAGAAATGACGAGTTCAACCAAGGTGACGCCTTGCTGTCGGCTTAAACTTCTTGAACGAGTAACATTAGCTCTCACGGGCATGCCCCCGACGATTCGTAAACAAAACCCGAGGAGGAGAAGCAAATACGATGGGTTTTCGTACCAACGATCGTAACATTGTGATTTGCGGCATCGTCCATACTTGCTGTTTGATCCCACGCCAAACTAACAGTAGCCCCCAACGCCAGCGCAAGGCCATCTATTGAAATTGTGGGCAAAGGTGTTTCCAGTTGATAAGTCTGAACGCTTTGCTGATGCTTCAGTAGGGTAAAATGCAGGTCGCCGCCAGCGGTACGAATAAACTGTATTTCCGCTGGATCTCCCGACGGTATAGGTGCCGCACCCGCTATTTGCACCTCTTGAGCACTGACACCCAAGGCTAACTGTTGCGCGAGTAAACCAAGAGAAAGAAGCCTTTCCTTGGCTAAGTAGTCTGCATAGGAGTCTTTTGAAGAGAACAGGCTATTGGCACCGACACTTAGAACACCGATGAGCACGATGACCATCACCAGCTCAATCAAGGTAAAACCATGCTGGTTAGTCTGTTTTGAATAGTTTGCTATGATCTTGTTCGACAAAAATCTTGCCTTTAAAAAACGAAAAAAAGCGCCCACCGGCGCTTTTTCACACAACTACTAATCAATCACAATTCGTAACATCAATTGAAATAGTTGGGCTATTATTTGCTGTAGCAGCTGTATAGGTAATACGGCAAGTTGCTGCATTAGCTGGTGTTACACCTGAAGCTGTCACTGTAACCGTCGAAGTTGCTAAACCGCCTGGAGTACCACCCAAATCGAAATCAGCAGCAGTAATCTGAGCAGCATCAAGAATACCTTCAGATCCAGCAGTTTGTGCTTCAGGATAGCCGTTCAACATCTGAATAACCTGACCTTCCATTGTAATTTCAGTCAAGGAGTTATCGCCCTGAACCAAATAGTCTGCGTGAGCTATGGATGACGCAGACCTCATCGCGCCATAAGCACCTTGAAGTGCTGCAGCACGCGCTTCACCACCTAAGTCTGCAAAACGAGGCAATGCAAAGGCTGCCAAAATACCTAAGATCACGATAACCATGACCAATTCGATGAGTGTAAAACCCGCTTGACGCTTCATGAGTAGAGCTCCTAAATCTTAATAATTATTTACTGCTTTCGTTCGTTAAAATTAAAAGTTAATGCTTCTTGGACTTAACGCCAAGTTTAAGTAGCACTAAAACTTCGTTCACTAATCTATTGATTTAACTATAGACATGCTTTTAAAAC
>NZ_LWGE01001171.1:0-2533 GCF_001635315.1 Oleiphilus sp. HI0123 | reverse complement strand
ATACAATATCGGCCTTAATCAACTTAACCGCGTGTTCGTTATCTGTTTCGGCTCGAACCGAAACGTCCTTGCTTACCTGCATTACATACTTTGGATGGATAACTGATATATCATAGTCACCCGCTGCAAGCTCTACCGTGGCAATACCTTTTTCATCAGTGATTGCATCGATGGCATAGCCCTTGAAGAATAGTTTCGCACCAGAAACAGCGGCATCATTTGCAGAATCTCTCACGGAGAAAATCAGATTACCTTTAGGACCGGTTTGCGGCTTAACATCCTGATGATCAAAGTCCTGCTCATACGCTGACAGCGGTAGATCAAGCTCTACGCTTTCGCCTTGATTCGTTAAGTTCAGGAATACCTGACTCGATACAGTTTCAAGTAATGCTACATCGGTTAATGCAAACAACTCTCCGCCTTTGTAATAACCAACTTCGTGATCACCTGCTGGCAAAGTAAACGCAGCCACACCAAACTCATCGGTCTTTGAGCTTTCATCGCCAACCTTAACGTTGATATTCGATTGCGCCACACCTTCTTTGAAAACGAAGATAAATAAATTCTCTTTTTTAGCAGTTTGCTCAGCTGCAAACACGCTTGCCGAGAACAAACATAGAAGACTCGCTAGGAGTAATTTAACGGCATGCATACGGGTCATTCTGACAGATCTCTATTTGCTGAAATAAATGGGAAGCTTTCTGGAATAATTGGCTATCAGTGATTTTTTGCAGTAAGCGTTTAGACTGCTCATAATCACCATTTCTATAATGCGCAAAACCAAGTGCATACAAGATATTTTCGTCTTTCAACAAGTCATAGCGTTGTAAGGAGTCAGTCTTTGCAACCATCGACTCATAGTCTTCGAGGTAAATATCGATACCAACACGCTGTCTAAACTTTTCTTCCTGCTGATTGATACGACGGTTTAACTGTAAAGACCTTACTGGTTCGCCAGACTTCAGATAAAGGGTTGCTGCCTTAGCAGAAAACTTCGGGAAGCGTATCGACGCCCAGTCAAAGACCAAGGCAGCCATTAAGTACTTTTCTTGGTCTATGTAGACCTGACCAAGCAACTCAAGCAACTTATCATCGTCGTTATATTTGATCACACCTTCTTCTAGCAGAGCCGCAGCGGCATCTTTCTGACCACTCTCTCTTAGGGCAAACGCTACCGCCAGATATTCTTTTGCCGAATAGTTTTCACTTTCTAGATAACGGTGCGCGTAGTCATTAGCACTTTGATAAAAGCCAAGCTCTAATAGGTAATAAAACTTCTGACTGTAGAAGCGCGAATACTCTGGGTGCAGTTCAATACCTTCGTCCAAGGTCGCCCAGGCGGAGTTCATATCATCAAGCTGCTTAAAGGCTTCGGCTTTGATCACCAACATTTGAGGATTATCTAAGGCTGCCTGACCCGCTTTACCAAGCGCGTCGATTACACCTTGATACTCCATTCGCTGCCAATGATTTCGGGCAATATAAAGATATACAGACTCTTTTGTTTGACCCTTTTCAATTGCAGCATCGAAGAATATATTCGAGATCTTCGGATAGCCGGTTTTATTAAACACTATCCCTTTCAGTGTGTAATAAGTACTAAAATCAAAACCTTCTTTTGTTACCTCAGCTTTTTCCAGTACTGTTTTCGCTCGCTGTATGTAGCCGTCTTTAACCAACGTCGCGCCTAGTGCTACATAGTCTATTTTTTCTGTCTTTTGTGCTGCTGCGCTGGATGGCAAACACCACATGAGACACATCACTACTGCCACAAATAATTTCATGTGCATATCAATCCAACTTAAATACTATTTTTTGCATCGCCCAAACCTTCACCTTCTTACCGTTGTAGGTGGCAGGCTCAAATTTCCAACGACGAATGGTACTGTCGGCCTTCAGGTCAAATATCTCTTCAGGCTTAGAGTCAAGAATCTCAACGTCTTCAACATTGCCACTTTCATCGATCAGAACATTCATGGTGACGTAGCCACTAACACCCTGCTTTCTTGCGAGCTCCGGATAAACAATCGGAGAACGCTTTCGAACCTTCGGAGGCGTATCGACGCTACTTTTGTCCATGGCCTGATCACTAGATCCTGCTAGAAGATCGTTATCAGAAAACTCAGAAAATTCTGTTTCATCAAACTGAGGAACACCGAAACTTAGCCCAGCCCCCCCCAGATTCGCGCCAACATTTGCAGGCTTGATTGAGGGTAGTTTTTGCGGCTGCTGTCGTTTCTTTTTCTTAGGTTTCGGCTTCGGCTTTGGTTTTTTGATAACCTGTTTCTTGGCAACATCAAAGTTGCTTGCATCATCTTTCGCCGAATCCTTTTCAATATCGGACTCGTTAAGACCAATCACCAAAACAAAAATAAGGAACGGAACAACAATCGCCGCTGCAATAGCCCATACGTATCTAATCATCAGCGTATACTCAGGACTCTTGCTCGGTGGCGACACCGACATCAGTCGCGCCGGAAAGTTTACATTGGTCAATAACCTCCAAAACTAGCTTCGCCGGTACGTTCTCATC
>NZ_LWGE01001170.1:0-2415 GCF_001635315.1 Oleiphilus sp. HI0123 | reverse complement strand
CTGAGTGAGAGTCTACCCATACGGCCAAAGCCGTTAATGCCTACTTTGATGGTCATAGTGATTTATCCCTTAGATAAGAATTATTTGATCAAATTTCTCTGTTAGCTTGTTAGCCACTCAGTTACTTGGTTTCGAGTTGGAATCGACCCGCTGTGAACAAGTTCCTCATTAAGAACAACGGCAGGTGTGCTCATTACCTGATAGTTCATAATTTCTTGAGGGCTGGTTTCTTTACTAACTTGAATTTGCTGGTCTAGTTCTGTCGCAATAGCCTGGATTAGGGCTGCTGTTTTTGTGCATTTAGCACAGCCTGTACCGAGTACTTTAAAAGCTTTCATTAGCTTTTCCTTTATATAAAAGGGCTAAGGCCGTTGAATAGCCAGCCTATGAGCGTGAATGATATGAGGAGCATAACGAATAGGGTGCCAAGTAATTTCCACTGCATGACTTGCTTGAGTAGGATGAATTCTGGAAAACTAGCAGCAACAGTACTCATGCAAAAGGCGAGCGTAGTACCTACAGGTAGCCCGTTGGTTATTAAGCTTTCCATAATCGGAATGACGCCCGTGGCATTAGAATAAAGTGGAATACCGAGTACTACAGCTGCAGGGACTGACCACCATTGCCCATCACCCAAGTGTGCTTCGATCCAGCCATCTGGTACGAAGCCATGTAAAGCAGCGCCGAGACCGACGCCAATAATTACCCATTTCCATACGCGGCCAAAAATCTCTGTTGCCTCACGTACTGCAAATTGATGACGTTGTTGAAAGCCAAGCGCTTGAGCTTTTGATGCTGTAGTTTGTGGCTCTTTTCCTTGTGCTTTGGAGAGGGCTTCTGCAGCAAAAGACTGTAACCATTTTTCGGCTTTGATGGTGTCTAGAAATAGGCCGCCAAGGATCCCAACCGTCATGCCCACCAATACGTAAATAAGGGTGAATTTCCAGCCTAGTAGACTTAGCAGTAACAGTATGGCCACCTCGTTAATGAGTGGTGAGGTAAGCAAAAAGGACATAGTAATTCCTACGGGAATACCCGCTGAGGTGAAACCTAGGAATACGGGAATGCTGGAGCAGGAACAAAACGGCGTGATTGCGCCAAAACTCGAACCCATTAGGTAGCCAATCCCTCGATTTTTTTGTGCCAGGTAATCTCTGACTTGTTCAATGTTGAGGGAGGCGCGTATCAGTGCAATTAAGTAGATCATAACAACGAGCAGAACAAAGATTTTGCTAACATCTTCAACAAAAAAATGCAGGGCGTCACCGAGCTTGGTTTCCGGGCTCAAACCCAATATGTCAAAAACAAACCAGGCGGCAAGATCAGTAAATATCTGAAACATGTTTATCTACCCTCGTTGAAGAATATCAATTGCATGAAAGCACTCTATCTGGACGGGTTTTCATCGTTTCTAGTCGCCTGATGTTCATACTGAATTCTGAAATATTGGCGTCGCATGTTTGTGCTAAAACTGACTTAGCCCAAGATGGTAGACTAGGGTTTATCCTATAAAATACCCATTGCCCCATGCGCCGGTCTGTCAGAATGCCTGCTTTTTTGAGTAGTGCCAGGTGCCGGGAAACTTTAGGTTGCTCATACTCCAATGCTGCCATCAGTTCACAGACGCATAGCTCACCTTCATATTGAATCAGCATTAGGCATTTAAGCCTCAGCTCATCGCTCAGACTCTTGAATAATTGTAATGGCGATAGCTCGTTTGAATGTTGAGCATCAAGTATTGCTTGATTACTTTCGATTGCAGCAAAGCTATTAATTCGACGATTTATTTCAGTTAAGCTCATATGAAAACGTTCGATGTCGCTTAGGTCATCACCCTTAGATACCTTAGGGTCACTGAAGCTCCATTCTAATTTCTTCTCTTTTGCACCGAGTGATTTACATTCTTGAGTCGCCCTGTCACAAAGGGTAACTACGTAATCAAAATGTTGCCCGGCGAGTTCGTCAATATGCTTTGATTGATGAATGTTTTCGATACCGTGAGTTTTAAGAGCTGCCAAGGTTAGCGGGTGAACTGTTTCAGGGTTTGTGCCAGCACTAAACGCTTCGAATCGATTACCGTGATGGTAATTGAGTAGGGCTTCAGCCATTTGTGAGCGAGCTGAATTACCGGTGCATAGAAATAGTACGCGCTTCTTCATAATAGATATGATTCATCTTGATGATATATTTATATATGAATAAAAGTATATATGAAAAAACATATATTTAAAATTAGAAAAACTTGATTCGCGATTCGCCATATAAAAATGGTATTGATAACAGACTCAAACTGAGGTTGAGCCTAATCGGACATAGGAATAATATTAGTGTGTAGGGAAGCAGCCGGTTAAAGAAAGAGAGCGAGACCATTAGGGTTCGCTCATTACAGATTAGTGATAATTTAATTCCATCGTA
>NZ_LWGE01001169.1:0-2249 GCF_001635315.1 Oleiphilus sp. HI0123 | reverse complement strand
CAAATGGCTGGAAGCCCGCTTAGCAGAATATCGTGGCGCGTTATTGTTTGTCAGTCACGATAGAGCGTTTATTAAGGCTTTGGCCTCCAATATTATCGAGTTGGACAGGGGAAATATCACAGCTTTTAACGGAGGCTATAGCGACTACCTGAAAGAGAAACAGCGTTTGCTTGAGGAAGAAGAACGTCAAAATGCTTTGTTTGACAAGCGCTTGTCTGAAGAAGAAGTTTGGATTCGCCAGGGGATTAAAGCAAGGCGTACTCGAAACGAAGGGCGTGTCAGGGCCTTAAAGGCCATGCGAGATGAGCGTAAGCAAAGAGTCAATCAGCAAGGTAAGGCTGAAATAAAAATAGCCGAAGCGGAGAAGTCAGGAAAGCTGGTGGCAGAAGCCGAGCATGTGTCGCTTGCATTTGATTCGGGACGTAAGGTTATTGATGATTTTTCATTAACAGTGATGCGAGGCGACAGGATAGGCTTAATTGGAGCAAATGGTGCCGGTAAGACGACTTTATTGAAGGTATTGCTTGACCAGTTAAAGCCAACAAGTGGGTCTGTACGTTTGGGGAGTAAACTGGAAGTTGCTTATTTCGATCAGCTTCGAGGTGGACTGGATTTTACTAAAACAGTTTTTGATAATGTTGCCGATGGCCATGACTTTGTTGAAATGGATGGCAAGTCCCGTCACGTAATGAGTTATCTCAATGACTTTCTATTTACAGCAGAGCGTGCTCGCTCACCTATCACCGCCTTGTCCGGTGGTGAAACGAATCGCTTATTGTTAGCGCGTTTATTTGCCAAACCGGCAAACGTTATTGTAATGGATGAGCCAACCAACGACCTTGATGTTGATACCTTGGAATTGTTGGAAGAGCGTTTGGCTCAGTTTCAGGGAACACTGCTTATTACCAGTCATGACCGGGACTTTATAGATCAGGTCGTCACGAGCACCTTAGTATTCGAAGGTGAGGGGAAAATTGGCGAGTATGTTGGTGGGTATAATGACTGGGTCAGACAAACCGGTGGTCGTTTACCAACAGAGGGGCAGTATACAAACGATAAGGACAATGCCGCTAAACCGCTTGAAAAAGAACTTGTTCCAACAAGCAGTTCCACCGAGAAACAAAGTCCTGCTGTCTCGCAGAATAAACCAAAAAAATTGAGTTATAAATTAAAGCTCGAGTTGGAACAGTTGCCTGCGAAAATAGAGAAAATGGAGTCGAGGATTGAAGAGCTTCAGGCTCTTATTGTGTCGCCTGAGTTTTATCAAAAAGACCATGAAGAAATAGAATCTGTTACGGCTGAACTAGCGGCACTTGAAGATGAGTTGTCGCTTGCTATGGAACGTTGGATGGAGTTGGAAGATGCTTAAATCAGAGCGTAACGATAGAGGGCCAGTGTAATGGGTTTGTGGGTAGCGCTACTCATTACTTTGGCTGTATTTGGGTCGGTTTTATGGGTTATGCCTTCACCCAGAGAAAAGTCGCTGACGGCAATGCGCGCACGTGCTCTGGAATTGGGGCTGAAGGTAAGGTTGCTCGACGAAAAACTGGCGAAGTCACTTTTTTATTGGATAGATAATTATCGTCCTTATACCTTGTATGAGTGTTTGTTGCCTAGAGAGGCCAAGCCAAGTTCACACAAAGCGCGAGTGATCCGCCTGAGTGTTGATCACGATGCACATGAGCTTGACGCTAGGGATGAGCTCAAAGAGGCGTTGGAAAAGGAGGGGGTCTTTGAGGGCTTGCCTGAGACCTGTGAAGCCTTGGTGATTTCACAAGGTGGCTTAGCTATGTTGTGGCGAGAGCAGCAAAAGTCTCCAGAATCCCTGGAAGAGGTGGAAAGCGTTAAGCGCTGCCTGGAAAGCTGTAAGCAATATGCGAAATATTGGTTAGCCTAGAAAATTGAGACATAAAAAAACCGAGCTACATGGCCCGGTTTTTTTATGTCTCAGACTATTAAGTATTAATTACATCGTCTCAAGAGCTTGCTCAATGTCATTAATAATCTTTTTTGAGTAAAGGTTAACGATGAAGTTAACACGATTCTCGTTGTAATTTACGTAAGAGTTCTTAATGAAGTCCCATTTGGTATTCGCAGAATCTAATAGCTTGAACGAGGTCTGTTTACCTTCAGCCATAGCCATCAATTCTTGCAGCTGTTTACCGAACTCTTCAGCAAGAGAATCGATCGTTACTTCTTTATCGACATCGCCGCCTGCATATACCTGACTAACCGTAGAAGTTGTTCTT
>NZ_LWGE01001168.1:0-7279 GCF_001635315.1 Oleiphilus sp. HI0123 | reverse complement strand
AGCCAGCTTGGCCATGAAGTCCATGGGTTCGAAGATCACATGGGTTGTGCCATTGCGATACGGGGTTTTGAGTTCATACCGAACGTGTCCATTGGAGGTCAATGCCAGGCGCTTTTCTGAAACAGCGGGTCGGCTAACGTAGCGGCAGAGCCGTTCGAGTTTATCCCTCTGATGTCCTTCGGCCATCACACCGGCATGGAGTGAAAACCCTGCCACTTTAGCCGCTTGGCCATAGCCTGGCTTCTCACTTTCGCAATGAGGGAAGGTTTGCAGGGTGAAGACCTTACTCCCTTGCTGGGGGCCGGTGGCGATGCGGTAAGTCACCGAGGAACCGTGCAGTTGCGTGAGTACATCTCCTCCTTCCTCGTCCAGCGTCAACCAGGTATTCTCGGCATCTCGCTCCAACAGACCGCGTTTTTCCAGGCAGCGAGCGACCCGGTGGCTGAGGGTGTTAACGAGCGCATTGAGTTCATGTTGAGTGGGTGCCTTGACCCGATGGAACCGCCGTTGGCCATAGGTATCTTCGGCGTATACGCCATCGAGAAATAGCATGTGGTAATGGACATTAAGGTTGAGCGCAGAACCAAAGCGTTGGATCAACGTCACTGCACCGGTTTGTGCGGTAGCCTTGGTAAAACCAGCCTGCCTAATTAAATGCGTAGAGACTGTGCGGTAGACAATGCCTCACACTTTACCCATCAGCTCTGGATGGCGAGCCAGCAGGAATCGTAACTGGAAGGGAAAGCTCAGCACCCACTGGCGTATGGGAACTTTGGGAAACACCTCATCCACCAAGAGCGCGGCACTCTCCGCCATCCGGCGGGCACCACAGCTGGGGCAGAACCCTCTGCGCTTGCAGCTAAATGCGACCAATCGTTCATGATGGCAATCCTCGCAGCGGACACGCAAAAAGCCATATTCCAGCCGACCACATTGGAGAAAATCTTCGAACTCTCTCTGAACGTAACGAGGCAAGCTTTGTCCCTGACCCTCCAACGAGGACTTAAAGACAGGATAATGTTCCTGAACCAATTGATAGAGGAGCGTCTTTTCGGGCTGATGGCGTTCATAGTATGGTGCTTGACTCGCCCAGACATTCCTTGCCGGTGACATGAGTATCCTCCTTGATACTGTTTATACATACAGCATATAGAAGAAGCTTCACTTAGCGAATATTGGCCGTAATTTTGTAAAAACAGTCCAACTGTTATGTCCGCTTTCGGGTCTTTTGTAATATAAAAATGCTAGTTAGGAAGGGCCAGATTAGATCTGAAGACAATTCTCAAGTTATGTCCGCTTATCTCACTTTCCAGAAGTAACCGATCAGATCAATATTGGCCAAAATATCCTTGTTTATCGATCAGTCATGAAGGTCCGTTTTGCGGACTTTCACGCCTTTGAGTGCTGTTTAACTATGCCGTGCACTGAACTCCAACCTTTGAGAAAGGGTTCGAGCCGATACACCTTTCTGATACTACTGACTTTGCGCAAGGTTCTGCGTCTCTCCAATTACTCTGTTCCGGCCTTGTTTCTTAGCTGCATACAAGGCTTGGTCAGCGCGCTCTACTAAGCCATCAATTGTGTCAGAGGTTTGCATACTCGCAACACCGACAGAAATGGTAATATTACCCAGGGTGACTTTTTTATCACTGCCCATAACCAGGTTTTTACTGGCGACCTTATCGCATAGCTGCTGGCCTACAACGAGTGCGCCTTCGTAGCGTGTGTTGGGTAATAGCGCCACGAATTCTTCACCTCCATAACGAGCGACGATATCGTCACCTTTGACACCCTTCTTTAGAACTGTTGCGATAAAGGTTAAAACTTTGTCGCCTACTGCGTGGCCGTGCGTATCATTAAACGATTTGAAGTGATCAATATCCATAAATAGGAGAGAGAAGGGCTTCAGTGTTTGTTCAAACTCATTTACTAGTGTTTTAATAGACTCATCAAATGCTCGTCGATTCGGGATGCCGGTGAGCTGGTCGGTAAACGCCGTTTCGTTCAGTTCTTCCAAGTTCCTTTTTAAAGTACTGACTTCCTCCTTCACAACGATTAAGGAGTTTTCCATTGATGTGTTGGCTTGTCTAACTTGGTCAGTTTCTTCAATAAGCTTGGCAACGAGCTGAGTGATGCTGTTGATATCGGGGTTTTTCTTTAGATCATTCTGGCTTTCTTCCAGTGCGGCTGAAAAAGCCTGGTTGCCCTCAAGGATTTTTTCCAGCTCTTGCAGCAGGTTGTCCACAAGCGTCTCTGTATCGCCTTGTATATGGCTCAGTTTATCCTGCGTTTGGTTTGCAATATAAGTTTCGTAGAGTGAGTTATTTAAGCTGTCTGTAAAGTTCGTTCCACTTTCTAGCAGGCTATCTATTTTCTTGCGTAGCTCGAGGTTCATTCCTTGAAAATACTCATACCAAACGAAGTAGTTTTCCGGGGTGATTGGGATTTCAAGGTCTTTCATTTGTGGGATAGTTTTCTTAAGGCAGTCAACAGCTTGTTTAAGCTTTTTTTGACGGCTTTCCCGCACAGGTATTTGTTGCTCTGTCATATTACTCGCTACTCCATTTAGCCTGGTAATATTTGTCTGTAACCTGAGTTCAAGCCTCTAGTTTGTGCAATAATCTAAGAATTATAAGACTTTTTCAATCATAAATCATTTCGTCTATCCAGTTGTCCGCCGGCCTAATTCAGTCATTTTAGTTGTTGATGGTAACGATAAAACCATTCTAGGTTTGGATATAAGCCCGATATTTCATAGTATTCGGTATTGCTGTCATTCTCATGAACCGCTGTTTCATAATAGGGAGATCAGATGTCTCAGAGCGCTGCTTTAGTCAAAGCACTGAAAAAATGTTTGAAAATTAACGATGTAAAATATGCAGATGTGGCTGATGCCCTCAATTTAAGTGAGGCGAGCGTGAAACGTTTGTTTTCTGAGGAAAGCTTTTCGCTAAAAAGGCTAGATCAAATTTGTGAATTTTTAGGTATTGAAATTAGTGATCTGGTGGAGATGGTGAGACAGTCTGATCAGATTCGAAGTTTGACGATTGAGCAAGAAAAAGAAATTATTGATGATCTTCCGCTTTTGATTGTCGCAAATAGTGCCTTAAATCGTTGGAGCTTTGAAGATATATTGTCTACCTATGATTTAACTGAGACCGCGTTAATCCAGCATCTTGCCAAATTAGATCGCCTAAAGTTGATCGAGTTGTTGCCTGGAAATCGCATAAAGTTATTAGTTGATAGAAACTTCAGTTGGCAAAAGAACGGCCCTATACAGCGGTTTTTCGAAGAAATTCTAGTGAATGAGTTCTTTAACTATAGGTTTGATGAGCCCAGTGACAAACGACAGTTTGTGGTGGGGATGCTCTCTAAAGCCTCTAACCTGATCTTTCAGAGAAAGTTGGATCAACTTGCAGAGGAATTTCATCGCTTACATGTAGAGGATGAAAAGTTGCCTGTTAAAGAGCGATTCGGTACTAGTGTTGTCACAGGTATGCGTCGATGGGAGCCTTTGGCTTTTGAGAAGATGCGCAGAAAAAAGGATCTGCGAAAGTTTTAGTATTGATGGGGTAGTTTGAGGTGTGGGCTGATCTATGAAAACCGAGTTCATAGATCAGCATTGGTTTCGTTTTTTAGGGTGTTTTATGAACGCTTTGATTGAAGCTTTCGTGATAACACCGCCGCGATGAGCAGCAATAACATCATCCAGGGGCTAGATGAGCCTCCACCAGAGCTCGGGTAAGCGCGGGTGTTGTTGAAAGCTGGTTGATGGGCATCTTTACGATGGTCTCTTACCGGCTGGCTTGCGCGTTGTTGTTTAGCCTGCAATTCTTTCTTTACGCGTTTGGCGTTATCTCTTGAAATGTTAAGCTGCTTGAATACCTCTTCTCTCACAACAATCATCGAAGTGTAGTCGGTGACTAAACCATATTGTTTGGCAATGTCGATGATGGCTTGTTTGGCATCTGCATCTTCGCCTAGATAGTCAATTTTATTCTGCAATGCTTCAATGCTCGCGAACGCCCATAACCTTTCTATCTCAGGGTTGAGTTCACTTTGTTTTGGGAAGTCAAAAGACGTTGTGTAGGTTTGTTGTTGGCCTGACATTTTGCCTTTGATTTCAACCGTTGCTTTACCATTTCCCCAGTAATGTCCGAACAAGATAAGCTGCTGACCTCGGTACACAGAACCGATACGGGCGGGTGTAAGGTTTTTAACCTTAACGCCGTCAATATCAACTTCGACATCATGAAAGGCTTCGTGAGTTAGTTTTTCGGTAGCGATCATTAGCTTGCCAACGATGTCATCACTATTGGATACACTCATTGCGAAGCCGTTAGAAATTTTTGTCATGCTATCGAGTAGTGGTCTATTAGCACTGTTGCCCATCACAAAGGTAAAGAGTCGTACATCATATTGTTCGAGTAAGCTTAGAAAGGATTTTTTCTCCGTGGTGCCGATATTAGCAACGCCATCGGTGACTAAGATGATGGCACTCGCGCGATCAGAATCGAGACCTTTGATGCCTTTTTTCAGGCCGTCGTATAAATTTGTGCCGCCATTAGGGGTCGTCGATTCAAGTGATTGTGTATATCTTGATACATTCTCGGCTGTCGCAGGGGTGTAACCTTGTGTGATCTCACTTGCATTGTTGTTAAATAGGATGATGCGAAAACGGTCATTTGGATTTAGCTTGGAAAGCCCTTTGTTAACGCCTTCGATAAGGCTGTGGTATTTTCCCTGCATTGAGCCTGAGTAGTCCAGTACAAAGATCCAATCTCGCCCCAAGTTGATTTTACTTAAGTCATCCCCCGGGGTGATGGTCATCATAAAGGTTCCTTTGTCTTTTCCGGGTTCTTTGTGTGTGACCATATCAATCGAGCCTGGCAGGCCTTGTTGATGTCTCCAGTAGACCACGATATCTTGATCGAGTTTAGTGATTGATTGCTTTGCTGTGATTGGGTTTGAGTCTTCTTCGTTTTGTGCGGCCTGCCCATTCATCATGGATATATGCCATGCCTGATTCGTGTTTGAGGTGACAATTGCCTGCGGATGTTTCGGAAGACGGACATCGTCAATAGGGTAAGAGGATCTTATATTCATCTTGAAGCTGAATGCTTCGGTTACCACTTCGTTGTAGCTCCAAAAGGCCAACTTTTCTTCATCGACGCCACCATCTTCAAGTGGGTAGACATAACTGCCAATGCCATGGTCTGAATGGACAGCTTGAATGTAGACTAATCGGATTTTGACATCTTGCTTTGGCAAAACCGGGTAAACGGCACTATCAAAAGATTTATACTCATCCTGTTCTGTTAAGGCGGTTTCTCTGCCTTGTGCTTTTTCTTGCTCATAAATCTCGCGAGCTTGTTTTTTCTCAAGCACCTCGCCAGTCACAGCTTTACCGTCTATCCAATAGGTGAACTCTCCTACCGCTGCTTTTTCTGGAATGGGGAAGGAGTAGATTGCTTCTAGCGTGGTGTCATTCGGGTTGAAAAATAATTGTGTTACTGAAGTAATGGCATAGCCATCCTCGATAGTGACATCTACATGGTGTTGTTTTATTTCCAACGCTGGTAGCTGACCGTTTGCGGGTGACATGAGTCCAGCGGCCTGCGACATCATGCTAAATGCGAATAATAGGGTAAAGCTTATCAATTCTAAGAAGTTTGGTTGTCTGTTCATAATGCTCTCCATTTGTTGGTTTGTGGCAACAAGCGAAAGCAAAACTAGATGGTGATGAACGGATACTCAATAAAAAACGACTAAGTCTAATAGCAAGAGCCTGAGGGTATTAGATAACGATACTTTTCCATATTTTTATACAAGGATTGTTTTGTTGTAGTCACTCAAAACTATTTATCACGCAAACGCAAAATGCGTCCACTGTCGGTGGAAAGGTAAATCCAGCCTTCAGGACTTTCGACAACTGCTCGAATGCGTTCGCCCAGGCTTTCAAGTAATCGTTCTTCAGCGATAGCCTGATACTGCTTGTTGAGCGATACTCGGTTTAGGTGTGTCATCTTTAGTGCACCTGAAAAGAGGTCCCCTTTCCATTCCTTGAAGGCTTTGCCTGAATAAACGATCAGACTCCCTGGCGCAATGGAGGGAACATAATATTTAACGGGTTGCTCCATGCCTTCTTTATGAGTGCTTTCACCCACAGAAATTGGCCCCCAGTATTCCTTGCCATAGGAAATGATGGGCCAGCCATAATTTTTGCCTGGTTTAATCAGGTTTATTTCGTCACCACCTCTTGGTCCATGCTCGATAGACCATAAAACAGACTTGTCGGGAGTAAAAGCTAAACCTTGTGGGTTTCGGTGCCCGTAAGACCATATTTCGGGTAGGGCGCGGGCTAGTTGAGTGAAAGGGTTATCTTTAGGAACCGTGCCGTCTAAATTTAATCGAATGATGCTTCCGGCATGATTGCTTAGGTTTTGCGCGTCTTCCCGTTTGCCTCGGTCACCGACGCTGAAAAATATGTGCCCCTGATTGTCAAAGGCAATACGGCTACCAAAGTGTCGGAAGGTATCGCTATCGCCTTTCGCTACGAATAGCTCACGCCAATGCCTTAGCTGCTGATTCTCTGTGAGTTGGGCGCTGGCAAGGGCTGTCGTTCCCTTTCCATCATGTCTTTTGCTATAACTAAGATAAATATTCTTTGATGAGCTGAATGTTGGGCTTATGGCAATATCAAGAAGGCCACCTTGGCCTTTGGCAAGCACGTTCTTAAGCCCTTGGATAGTTGTGAGCTGCTTTGTTTGAATATCCAAACTATAAAGCCGGCCACGTCGTTCGGTAATTAATAGAGTGTTGGCATCCAGAAAAGCCAGTCCCCAAGGAATATTTAAGCCTGAGTATAGTTCTTCCAAAATGAAGTGAATCTGGCCACTTTGCCCTTCAAGGATAGTGCGGGAAAAGCTTGGGCTGGCAAAGCTTATGAAGAACGCAAGACTAATACATGCAATGAAATTGTACATTTTAGGGAACTCCAATAGCTTCAGCATTCAATCAAGGCAAGTTTTAACCCCTTATCAGGCTCCAGTTCTTTTATTTCATCACTAAGCGCTAAAGGCGTGATAGATCTTACATCCTCTATCGTCTCTCGTATGTCGCGTTCAAATTCTGAAAAGGTTACTTGTTGATTGTTTAGGGCCGCTAAGATAACTCCGCCATCCTTTAAGTATTTGGTGCAGCGACGTAGTAGTTTCTGATAGTCAGGCCAGCCTCGAAAGGAGCCTTTATGAAAAGGCGGCGGGTCGAGAATGATTAT
>NZ_LWGE01001167.1:0-4339 GCF_001635315.1 Oleiphilus sp. HI0123 | reverse complement strand
AGCAAGTTCAAAATATACTGCTAATATAATTTGTAAGCGTTTGATACCTTTCATATCCACCTAACTCAGATTTATAAGAAGATGACTGACAACAACACCCTTTTGTTTTCAATAGCTGCCTTTATTATTGGCAGTTTGATCACGTTTTTCGTGGTACGCACAAGAGCTAATAAGGCTATAGCCGCTATTAATGCTGATACAAACGCGCACCTGGATCAGATTACTCAGCTAGAGGAAAGTAACCAGACACTACAAGAACAATTAGATAGCGCTCTAGGTTCTGTTTCATCTTTTGAAGAACAAATCGGCGGCCTCAACAATCAGATATCTACCGTTCAAGATCAGCTCGAAAATGAAAAAGCAATTCTAGAGAATGAGTATCGCGCACAGATAGATGAACTAAATAGTACCTTCAACGCTGAGAAAGAAAGCCTTAGCTCTCAACTTACTCAAGTTGAAAAAGACCTGGCAGACCTTGCTGACCTACTTGTTACGTTCGAGCGCTGGCACGAAAGCCTAACCCAGCTCATGCTACATAATGCTGAGATGCACACGCAGAACCAGGAGTTTTTCAACATCGTTAAGCAGATTGTAATCCTTGCGCTGAATGCAGCTATCGAAGCTGCAAGAGCAGGCGAACACGGTCGTGGTTTTGCTGTAGTGGCTGACGAAGTTCGTAACTTGGCGATGCGAAGCCAAGAATTAAGTGAGAGCTATAAAGAAAATCTAAACAAGAATGACTTTTTGACCACCGCGACCTTCCAGGACATTCAGGCTAGCGGAAAAATGATACTGACCGATGTCTCGTCCACGACAGAGATTGTTAAAAATATGCTTAACCAGCTATAGAACAGCTGATAACAATGAACAGAACGAAACAAAAGTAAATTTTGGCCACGCATATGTTAGTAAATGAAGAATTCAAAAATGAAATAAAGCGCACCTTCAAAGCAAGTTTTGAAGAGTCAATAACTGCGGGGTCTGACCCTTCCCGCTGGTACATAAAAGAGCGCACAAATCTCGACAACCTTAACGAGGCTGAGTTCTACGTACTGACAATGTCCTCGCAGCTTTTCAGAATATTCGTACTGTTTCACTTTACTAAAAAGCCAGAAACAGAAAGCTTGATTTCAGAGACACTTAAGATTAACCAAAGCAATCTTGATGACGATAAGTTCTATGACTATCTCGGCGAAGTAGGTAATGCATTTTTAGGTGCCATTAAACGAGATATTGGTAAAGCAGTACCAAGCCTTGGCATGTCGACACCAAACCGATTAAGTAAAGATTGTTTAAAGTACATGAAGAGCTTGAATACAAATTTTGAATCTCATTCAGTTGCTGAATACGATGACCAAGCCCTCTTTTACGCGAGCGTTTATTTAGTTGCCGATGAAGAACTCGATATACGTATTGATAGACACTTGATTGAACAAGAAACCGATTCAGGCGAGTTAGAAATGTTTTAATTGCATCTATCCAATAAGAAGACGCAATAAAGATAGATTTAAGCAGGAGTAAAAATGAGCGAAACCACACAAATAGTCAGTAAAGTTTTGGTGCACGAATGTAATGATGATGCACTATCTGTACTCAAAGAAGTCTGCACCAAGCATAAGCTTGTCGGCCTAAAAGTTAGTACAGGCAATAATATGATCGGCATTAAAGATGCTTCGAACGAAATAGATGACGTACTAAAGTCTAACGTTGACCTCGGCGCAATATTTCTATCAGAGGATCCTGACCCGAACGGCTTCACCGGTTTAGATTTGTGCATGAAAATTCATCATACACGACCTGAACTACCGATTTTTCTTCGTAGAAGCAGCCTTACTGATACGCAAGACCTTGACCCTGATGTTCAGGAAGCAATTACAGGTGTTTATACACTTGAGACACCTGAAGCTCTAGACGAGCTAATCAGCTCATATGTGTGCAGCATGTACTATCCTATCGAGCTTGCACAGGGCATCCAGGATATTTCCTTAGATGCATTTGAGAACGTCATTAAAGGTACAGATATTAGTTGCGAGCAGCCCTATTTGGTTAAAGACCAAATCATTTACGGTGAGCTGTTTAGCCTTATACCTTTAGAAAGTGACTGGTGTCGTGGGTACATGATGCTACAGACTACTGAGAATGAGATATTGGAGCTTATTAGATCTGGACGCACTGATATAGACACAACACGCCCTGACTCTAGAGACACCAACTCGGTTCTCAATGAGCTGACAAATATGATTTGGGGCGGAATTAAATCCCGTTACTTCCATAGCGGTGAAAGCCCGGATGATGCGCAACGAACACAAGTACCGATCATTGTTAACCATGTACAAAAGCATATTTCTTTTGGTTCCACGGAACCTCAGCTATGCTTTAAATATACGCTTAACGACCCGGGCAGACGCTACCCAAATATTACCTTGTACCAGCGCCTGGTATTTAACCTAAGCTGGTCACCAGAAAAGTTCGCTGAAAGCGACAAAGCAGTTGATGATTTCGTAGATGGCGGAGAGTTAGAGCTATTCTAACCCCAGCGCATTTGCTTAAAATATTTTGAATTTATTTGAATAATAGTCTTTAGAGACAAACGAGGAAAAAAACATGGCTCAAATTCTTGTTGTTGACGATTCTGCAACCGTACGTAATGAAGTTAGCTCATTTATAAAAGGGCACGGCATGACAGTAGAAGTAGCCGTCGACGGTAAAGATGGCTTGGAAAAACTGAAGAAAGACCCAAGCATCAAACTAATTATCTCGGACGTAAACATGCCAAACATGGACGGTTTAACCATGGTTGAAAAAGTACGCGGAGAACTTGGTAACGCAACTGTAAATATTATCATGCTCACTACGGAGAGCGATCCACGCATGAAGCAGCGCGGTAAAGCTGCCGGCGTTAAAGGCTGGATTGTTAAGCCTTTCAAAGGTGACAATGTTGTTGCAAGTATTAAGAAGCTTGTTGGCGCTTAAGCAAACAACCTTATTGCCCCCCCTGAAAAGAGCGATTTATTCGCTCTTTTTTTTGCCTGCGAATAAAAGCAATGAGCCAAGACTGTACTTTATAATGGATACAAAAAAGGCGGGATAGATTAACTCTACCCCGCCCTTTAAAGACTAACTTAAATCGTTAATCTCGCTAATAGCGATATCCTACCAGCCAGCTTTTTCTTTCAGCGCTGAACCAATATCCGCTAGAGAACGAACAGTCTTCACACCAGCTGCCTCGAGTGCAGCGAATTTCTCATCAGCTGTACCCTTACCACCAGCGATGATCGCCCCAGCATGCCCCATACGCTTACCAGCAGGCGCTGTAACACCCGCTATATACGACACAACAGGCTTTGTTACATTAGCCTTGATGTACTCAGCTGCTTCTTCCTCAGCAGTACCACCAATTTCACCAATCATTACAATAGCTTCTGTCTGGGGGTCGTTCTGGAACATTTCCAAAACATCAATAAAGCTAGTACCTGGTACTGGGTCACCACCAATACCTACGCAACTTGACTGACCGAAGCCTGCATCAGTTGTTTGCTTAACCGCTTCATAAGTCAAAGTACCTGAGCGAGAAACAATACCAACCTTTCCTGGTAGGTGAATGTGACCAGGCATGATACCGATCTTAGTCTCTCCTGGGGTGATAACACCAGGACAGTTTGGTCCAATCATACGAACGCCAGCTTGATCAAGCTTAACCTTCACATCAACCATATCCAAAGTAGGAATGCCTTCAGTAATGGTAACGATCAGCTCGATACCTGCATCAATCGCCTCTAAAATCGCATCTTTACAGAAAGGTGCTGGAACATAGATAACCGTAGCCGTCGCACCCGTAGCTTCAACCGCTTCGCTAACAGTGTTGAATACTGGAAGACCAAGATGAGTCTGACCACCCTTACCCGGACTTACACCACCAACCATTTGCGTGCCATATGCAATAGCTTGCTCTGAGTGGAAAGTACCTTGCCCACCAGTAAAACCCTGACAGATAACTTTTGTATCTTTATTAATTAAAACTGACATTATTTACCCTCCGCTGCAGCGACAACTTTTTCTGCAGCATCTGTCAATGATTCTGCCGCGATAATATCCAAATCAGAGCTAGCAAGCACTTCTCTGCCCGCTTCAGCATTTGTACCTTCAAGTCGTACGACAACTGGTACTTCAACACCTACTTCTTTAACTGCACCGATAATACCTTCAGCAATCATGTCACAACGTACAATACCACCAAATATATTAACCAATACTGCTTTTACATTGTCGTCAGACAAAATAATTTTGAATGCTTCTGAAACACGTTCTTTCGTCGCACCGCCACCAACATCCAAGAAGT
>NZ_LWGE01001166.1:0-3130 GCF_001635315.1 Oleiphilus sp. HI0123 | reverse complement strand
GCAACAGCAATCAATAGCATCATCTTGAAGATGACTGACGCCAGGCTACTGACAAACGAACCAAGCGTTGGATCCGCTTTAGACGTAAAATGCTTTTCAACCTTGCTAACAATTCGATTTATCACCCAAAGACCAATTATCAAGGTAACAATAGCCAGAACAACTTTTGGCCCGTAAAGAATTGCAGCTTCTACAGCTATATCAGCATAGCCTTCTAGCTTATCTGTAGTTTCAGTTATATTTTCCATAGTCTTCCTTTTTTACCCTAGTTTAAAAGTAACTTTATTGTATTATCTATGATGCATCGAAATGCTGTTGTTATTATTCCTCGCAGCATAAAGTAGCTACACCAAGCTGGTCAACTTAACACTGTCAATCATCATTAAAATGTCATGAATACTGTCGATACACTCAACGCTAACTTAAATAAAACTCTCGCTAAAGGTCGTGTCAAGGCGACTAAACCTCCCGCCTGCCCTGCAATCGGCCTTTATCTGTTTGACCCAGCTGTATTACAGGGCCCACTTAGCCATGACGAAGCACAGGCTGTTGTGGCCGAACCTGCCTACTGGTCTTTTTGTTGGGCAAGTGGACAGGTTTTGGCTCAGTTCATTCTGGAGAACCCGGAATATGTGCGTGGTAAGACAGTGCTAGATTTTGGTAGCGGCTCGGGTGTTGTTGCAGTCGCTGCTGCCAAGGCTGGTGCCAAAAAAGTCATAGCTTGTGATATCGACTCAGACGCTCTTGAAGCTTGTCGTGCAAATGCCGAACTCAACTCTCTGAGCTTTGACTACTCTGAAGACTTTATGGCTTTTGATGAAGAGCTCGACCTGATCACCGCGGCGGATGTACTATATGACAAAGATAATCACGACTTGCTAGATTTGTTTACCACTAAATGTCCTCAAGTACTTCTTGCTGACTCCCGCGTAAAAGTACTGCCCTCTTCCGCTTACGATTTGCTTGAAGTAAAAGAAGCCCGTACTTGTCCAGACCTAAATGAGTTTGAAGAATTTAACAAGGTGCGTATTTACCACTCAAACACTTGCTCTTAATAGTTGGCGCAATAAGGATCAGGTGAATCACTGTGCCTAACAAGTCTACAAACCAATCATTTAGCTCGAAACTACGGTGGGGCAAGTAAGCCTGAACAAGCTCAATACCCAGACCAAAGCAAGCCAAGCAAAATAGTATTGCCCTTAAACCTAGCCTTGGATAGGCAATTTGAACCAATAAAGAAAGTACAAAAAATGCTACTAGGTGGAGCACCTTGTCACTCACATTAACTTGCTCCAGCCCCGTAAGGGGTGAAAACGCGGCAATACAAGAGAACAGCAAAGCAAGGTACAAAACGATTTTGTTCAGCCAGGTAAACTGGATTATCTGACTAAAAAGGTGTAGCACTTGAGAACTCCATAAAAGTTTTAGTCTTTGGCTGGTAGATACTTAAGTCTGTGGCATGTAGGCATAAACGGCTACTAGCCTTTAATGCCGACTCGTGAGCATAAAGCCCATCGCCCAATATTGGATGGCCGGTATATAGCATATGAACACGTAGTTGATGAGAGCGACCTGTTATCGGCGTGAGGATGACTCTCGATGCCTGTTCTGAGCGAGTCGTACATTGATAGAAGGTCTGAGCAGCTTTACCTTCATGTGAAATCATCTGTCGAGGCCGATTGGGCCAGTCGGTCTTCAATGGCTGATTAACTTCGCCACTTTCATCTTCCATAAAGCCATAAACCAAGGCTTCATAGCGCTTTTTGACTTCTCTGTCATGAAACTGCCTACTAAGCTCCCTGTGGGAATCCGCATCAAGCGCCAAGACCATCAAGCCCGAGGTTGCGCAATCCAAACGATGAACCACCCTGATAGTGGGAAATTGGTCTTGTAAGCGGCTCAGCAAGCAATCAGCTTTGTCGGGGCCTCTGCCCGGAACTGATAGCAAACCGGAGGGCTTATTAACCACCACAAGCTGTTCATCTGAATAAACAATCTCGATTTGAAAATCTGGACGCATTGGCTACAACTACCTAGTGACATTACTTTGATTTCATCAGAGCACTGCTGAAACTCCAAGCGAGCTATTATACACTGCCTACAACCCTATTAAGCCCTATAAATTTCTTAGACGATATTCTGATCAGGAGCGAATCTTCACATGAAGGGAAATATGTTTACCGGCTTTGGCTATCTGGCTCAAGGTTTCAAGATCATTTGCCAGCCCGGCTTTCGCCTATTTTTACTGGTTCCTTTAACCGTAAATATCATCTTGTTTACGCTGCTCATCATGTGGGCATATAGCCTAGTAGACGGTTGGATGGCGACCTTATTGTCTTGGGTCCCAGAATGGCTAGGATTCATGGAGTGGTTATTCTGGGGAATCTACTTCTTAGCCATCTTAATGACGCTGTTTTATGGCTTTATTGCCGCCGCGAATTTAATCGGCGCTCCTTTTTATGGCTACCTGGCAGAACTCACTGAAAAGCACTTAAGCGGCCAAGATAAAGGTGAAGACTTCTCATGGAGCGAGCTACTGGCAATGGTTCCCAGAACCATCATGCGAGAACTCCAAAAGCTTGTTTATTATATCCCGCGGGTGCTAGTGCTATTGGTTTTAGGCTTAATCCCCGGCTTGAATGTGATTATTGCTGTTATCTGGATTATTTTCTCAGCCTGGATGATGGCCATTCAATATATCGACTACCCGGCAGATAATAATAAGATGAGCTTCCCCGATATGAAAAACTACCTGGCTAGCCATCGTCTGACATCACTAGGTTTTGGGCTGGTAACGTTTGGGGCAACGCTTCTGCCTATCGTGAATTTTCTGGCACTGCCCGCTGCGGTGTGTGGCGCGGTCGCATTTTGGGTAAACGAAGAAAGATCTTTAGGCAATATCAATATGAACTTTGAAGCAGAGGCGCAGAAAAAGCTATCCAAGTAAATGCAGATAGCTCATCAAGATGCATTTGCTAGCGCTTTCTGTTCATTAGCCGAGCTACTGGAAACCATTATCGATGCCGGGAAGTGACAAATAAACTCACTGCCTATGCCTTCTTCACTATGGATTTCCAGCTCGGCATTATGATTGATCAATACATGCTTCACGATCGCTAAGCCCAAGCCT
>NZ_LWGE01001165.1:0-4980 GCF_001635315.1 Oleiphilus sp. HI0123 | reverse complement strand
AAATTTAAATCTATTTTTGTGACTAGCAGTCAATTTTGATGTCTCTTTTCGAACATGTCTTTGTTATTATTCGCACCATAATAACGATAAGAAAAGAACGTTCTTACACATCAAACAATTAATGAGGATTAAGGAAACATTATGACATTTCGTCGAATTATACTTGCGCTAGTAATGCTGTCGACTGCTGCCACAGCTTCTGCACTTGAAAAGAAAAAGTTCTGTATGTACGACCCGGTTGGAAAAAACGGTCCTGCAATGACATTCTTCGCTGACTTGAAAGCAAAAGCTATTCCTTGGGGTCTAGATATCCATTTGGAAGCTTTTACCGATGAAAAAGTTGCCTCTAATGATTTTAAAGCCGGTATGTGTGATGGTGTATTTCTTACCTCTATATTGAGTAGCCCATACGTTCCATTTGGTGGTACCTTGGATGCAATTGGTGGCATCAACAACGAGAAGCAGCTTGGTATCGTTCTAAAGGCCTTGACTAACCCGAAAGTTGGCAAGCTACTTACGAATGGTAATTACGAGATGGTTGGTACTTTGCCTGTTGGTTCTGTTTACCTATTCGTAAGAGACAGAAATATTGACTCAGTTGAAGAATTTAGCGGCAAAAAGATCTCGGTTCTTAACGAAGATCCACAAAGTTTGAAGCTTGCTAACCTAGTTGGTGCGTCTCCGGTCGGCACTTCTTTGACCACTTTCTCGGGCCAGTTCAATAACGGTAATATCGACATTCTACCAATGGTCGCGCTTGGTTATAACGTATTTGAGTTATATCACGGTCTCGGCGAGAACGGCGGTATTATCGACGAAAAACTCCTTTACGGCATGATGCAGCTTGTTACTCACAAGGACCGCTTTGCAGACGACTTTGGTCAAAAGATGCGTGAGTACATTCTTTCTCGTATTCCTGACATTAATAAAATGGTTAAGGATGCTGAAGCGGAAATCCCAGCGAAGTATTGGATCAAAACAGATGCTAAAACTAAGGAAGAAATTACTAAGTTTAAGCGTGAAATCCGTATGGCTCTAAAAGCAGAGGGTAACCACCACCCTAAAGCTTTAAAAATGCTTTGGAAAATCCGTTGTTCTGAAAATCCAACTGCTGCCGAGTGTGGTACACCAGAGTAATTTGCTAACTTAGCTTTTACTTTCTAAAGCCCGGCCGTTGCCGGGCTTTTTATTGTCTGCGATTAATCCATTGGTAGGAATGTGTATTACACTATTCATGACTAGCGGTCACAAATATAGATCTATATTATTAGCAAAATAAGATAAAAACCAAAAACCGAGGTTCTCATGTCACGCACTACACACCCAAGTCTAAGTTTTGCTACGCCATATCAACAAGGTAATGTAAACGTTAAAAATCGATTCTTTAAGTCTGCAATGAGCGAACAACTGGGAGACAAACAGCACAATCCGGGCAAGCGACTTGCTAAGTTATATCGTACCTGGTCAGCTGGCGGTACTGGGTTACTTATCACAGGTAACGTCATGATTGACCGGGCAGCACTTGGCGAACCAAAAAACGTTGTTCTAGATAACGAAAGCGACCTCGAGAGCTTCATTCAATGGGCGGACGCTGCAAAGCAGAATGACACCAAAGTTTGGATGCAATTAAACCACCCAGGTAAGCAATCGCCAACGTTTTTAACAAAGCAGCCAGTCGCCCCCTCTGCTATTCCTTTAGGTGGGGGGCTTGAAAACACCTTTGCCACCCCTCGTGCGCTCGAAGAAAGCGAAATTTTAGAAATAATCGAAAAGTTTGCGACCGCCGCAAAACTTGCCAAACAAACAGGCTTCGATGGTGTACAAATTCATGGCGCTCACGGTTATTTGGTTAGCCAGTTTTTATCTCCACACCACAACCAGAGAAAAGACAAGTGGGGCGGTAGCTTACAAAATAGAATGCGCTTTGTATTAGAGGTTTACCGTGCTATTCGTGAAGCCACAGATGATAATTACCCAATTGGCATTAAATTAAATTCTGCTGACTACTCGAAAGGAGGGTTCTCTCATGAAGAATCTATGGAAGTAGTCGAAACCCTTGCAAAAGCGGGAATTGATTTACTGGAAATTTCCGGCGGCACCTACGAAAGCCCAAGCATGGTAGGTCATAACATTAAGGAATCAACACGCCGACGCGAAGCATACTTCATAGAATATGCAGATAAAATCCGCGAGCGCGTTTCAATTCCACTTGTCGTTACTGGCGGCTTCCGCTCAGGTAGCGCAATGCTTCAAGCCTTAAAGAGTGGCGCAACTGATTTTATCGGTTTGGCTCGACCGCTCTCTGTTTATCCCGATTTTCCCAATGAGCTAATAGCAAATCCCGAGCACAAGATTGATATACCGAAACCCAGCACTGGCGTGAAGTTTATCGATAAAATGACCATGCTTGATATTACCTGGTACGAATCACAGCTTGCGAGGCTATCTAAAGGCAAACAGGCCATACCTGATCAGACAGCCTGGATATCTGTGGCTCAGACGCTCTCAGGCCTGGGAGTTCATGCCTTTACAAAAAGGCGTGCTTAGTCGCTCAATCTGATTATTTCGCCTCGATCGATATAGGTTGCCGAGCATTTCCTCATTAGTGGTATAGCTTTAGGCAACCTTTCTTATTTGTAAGGTATAAGCTAAGTGAATAGATATTCAAATTGTATTTTGCAGGTATAATAGCGACTTCGAGATTCTATTTAAGCAGTCATAAACCTCTATGGTTGAGCCAGTACTCCAAATTAAGCAGCTATCTTGTGAACGTGAAGACCGCATTCTGTTTTCCGGGCTAGAGCATAGTTTTCTTCCTGCCACGATAACGCAGCTCGAAGGCCCTAATGGTGCAGGTAAAACAACCTTGCTACGAATTTTAGCTGGCTTATTCACTTCATATGACGGCGTAGTTAACTGGCAGGGCGAAGCTCTATATAAATCCCAGCTTAGTTTCCAGTCTCAGCTTCTTTTTATTGGCCATAAATCTGCCATTAAAACCAGCATGACACCTTTAGAGAATCTGCGTTATCTACTTGGCTTGCGACAAACAGTTGTAGAACAACAGCTATGGAGCGCGCTCAGCTCAGTCGGCTTAGAAGGGTATGAACATGTTCTATGCCGCAATATGTCAGCAGGTCAGCAGCGTCGCGTAACTCTGGCGCAATTATATCTCTCTGAGGCAAAGATCTGGATTCTTGATGAGATCTTTACTGCCATCGATAAGCAAGGCGTTGCCCAGTTTGAAAATTTGTTGTTAGAAAAAGCAATTAGCGGTGTCACAATCATTCTTACAACACATCATCAGCTTTCTTTACCCGGACTTGAAATACTTCCCATTAAAGGAAGTGTAATATGAGCATGAACTCCAGTACCGGTTTGTGGCCCGTCGCCAAAGCTATTTTAACTAAAGAGTTTCTTACCGCATTTAGGCACAAGCAGGAACTGGCAAACCCACTAGTTTTTTTCGCTATTATTATTGTGTTATTTCCCTTAGGCGTAGACCCTTCACCCGACTTTCTAGGCACGGCATCTGTTGGTTTAGTTTGGGTTGCTGCCTTACTTTCTACAATGCTTTCCTTGGATCGCCTGTTCCAGGCCGACTACGACGACGGTTCACTCGAGCAGCTTGTACTAAGCTCACACCCTTTATATCTGCTGCTGCTAGTTAAAGCCTTTGTTCATTGGTTGCTAATTGCTCTGCCGCTTGTGGTCATGTCGCCGTTACTCGCTGTCATGTTGCATCTTGACCCTCAACACCTGCCAATACTCTTATTGACCTTGATCATGGGGACTCCTGTTATCACCTTAATTGGTGGCATTGGTGCTGCATTGACGGTAAGCTTGCGCTCTGGTGGTGTGCTGGTTTCTCTATTAGTCTTACCACTGACTATACCAGTGCTAATATTTGGTACCGGTACGGTACAGGCCAGTATTGACGGTTTACCAGTTGGCGGGCACCTCGCAATTATCGGTATCATGCTGGTGCTAGCGGTTACACTTTCGCCCTTTGCGTCTGCTGCCGCACTACGGATGAGTGTTTCAAACTAATGAAGCTCGAGTATTTTAATCAATCTATGCTAGTTAAGAAGTAACTCCATGAAATGGACATTTTTTCACAAGCTTGGTTCGCCGAAGTGGTTCTATGATATTTCGAAACAGTACTATCCCTGGTTTCTGATTGCAGCACTTGGCTTAATAACAGCAGGGGTTACATGGGGCCTGGCTTTTGCTCCACCTGATTATCAGCAAGGAAACAGCTTCCGAATTATTTACCTGCATGTGCCAAGCGCGATTCTCGCTCAATCTTGCTACATGATGATGGCTTCAGCTGCTCTAGTATCTCTTGTTTGGCGCATGAAAATTGCTGATATATTTATTTCTTCCGCTGCACCAATTGGTGCGGCATTTACCTTTTTAGCTTTATTCACTGGTGCGGTTTGGGGCAAGCCAACCTGGGGTACATGGTGGGTATGGGATGCACGGCTCACCGCCATGCTTATTTTGCTGTTTCTATACTTTGGTGTGATCTCGATTCAAACCGCTATTGAAGATGCAAATATGGCTGCAAGGGCATCTGCCATTACTGTGCTTGTTGGCGTCGTGAACATCCCGATTATTAAATACTCTGTTGAGTGGTGGAATACCCTGCATCAACCAGCAACCTTTAAATTAACCGAGAAACCAGCAATGGTGCCAGAAATGTGGATACCCTTATTAGTGATGGTCATCGGTATTTACTGCTTTTTCGCGGCACTTGTTATTATCAGAATGCAGAACCAAATATTGCTTCGAGAGCGAAAAACCAGATGGGTTCAGGACATCGTAAAGCAGTCCGGAGTTCGCTAGCGACATGTTTAGTTCAACAAAAATGGTTTTACTTGTTAGGAGGCGTCAGTGAGTTTTGACAGCTTTTCTGAGTTTTTAAATATGGGTGGGCATGGTTTATACGTGTGGCTATGTTACGGTATAGGCTTGCTA
>NZ_LWGE01001164.1:0-4440 GCF_001635315.1 Oleiphilus sp. HI0123 | reverse complement strand
TTAGTTATGAAAGTATGTGGTGTTGAATTAAAGGGTAGTGATGCGATTATTTGTCTCTTGTCCATGGATGATGAGATATTCGATATCCCTGACTGTCGCGTAAGAAAAGTGACGCTAGAGAAGAGCCATAGTCTAAAGTACTTTCAGGCTACGTTTGCCAAACTGATGACAGACTATCAAATAGATACCGTAATTATTCGAGAGAGACCGACAAAAGGTAAGTTTGCCGGTGGTGCGATTGGTTTCAAAATGGAGGCTGCAATTGAACTGATTGATGGAGTCGATGTTCGCTTGATAACCCCAGTTGATATCAAAGCAGCTGTTAAGAAAAACCCTATCCCGGTACCTTTTGAAGAAACAGGCCTGAAAGTGATGCAAGAAGCCGCATTTACTACAGCTTATGCCTACCTTATGCGTAGACATTATGGTGTGGATGCAGAACAGGAGTAACGGCCAGGCTTACTTCGACAGTCTTGTATGTTTTATAGTCAATTTGTCTCGACTTTCTAGCCCCAAGTCTTTATAGTTCGCGCCCCTTTGTGCTTAAGCTTCTGTCACTCTTTGCTAAAACCGATTGAAAGACATTCAAGCTGAGCCTCTCACCTTCAAATACCTAGGACGCTCTCTTGATTTCTACCGCTAATATCACCATGCAGTTTGGTGCTGAACCTTTGTTCGAGAACATTTCAGCTAAATTTGGTAACGGTAATCGCTATGGTTTAATCGGGGCTAATGGTTGCGGTAAATCAACCTTTATGAAAATCCTGAGTGGTGAGTTAACACCAACGTCCGGTAACGTTTCTATAACACCAGGTGAAAAGGTCGGTGTACTAAGCCAGGATCAGTTTGCCTTCGAAGAGTACAGCGTTGTCGATGCAGTGATCATGGGTGATGTTGAGCTGTGGAAAGTGAAACAAGAGCGTGATCGTATCTACAGCCTACCTGAAATGTCTGAAGAAGATGGCATGAAGGTCGCTGAATTGGAAACGCAATTTGCGGAGATGGACGGCTACAGTGCGGAGAGTCGAGCCGGGGAAATATTACTATCAGCGGGTATTGCTGAAGAATTCCACTTTGGTTTGATGGCACAAGTTGCACCAGGTTGGAAGTTAAGAGTGTTATTAGCTCAGGCTTTGTTCGCGAACCCTGATATTTTGCTTTTGGACGAACCGACCAACAACCTGGACATTCATACCATTGAGTGGCTCGGTACGGTTTTGAATGAGCGAAAATGTACGATGATTATCATCTCGCACGATCGCCATTTCTTGAATTCTGTGTGCACGCATATGGCGGATATCGATTATGGCGAGTTACGTATTTACCCGGGCAACTATGAAGCCTTTACGGCAGCCTCAACACTAATACGTGAGCAACTATTTGCCGAGAATGCTAAAAAGAGTGCCGAAATTGATGAGCTTCAAGCCTTTGTTAACCGCTTTTCAGCCAATGCGTCGAAAGCTAAACAAGCCAGCTCTCGTGCTAAAAAGCTAGATAAGATAACGCTAGATGAAGTCAAATCGTCTAGCCGTTTAACACCTTCCATTAGTTTCAAGCAAGATAAGAAATTGCATCGCCAAGCCTTGGTGCTGGAAGACTTAGGTCATGGCTTTGACGGTGAGACACTCTTCTCGGGTGGTGACCTGATTCTAGAAGCGGGCGCAAAGCTTGCGGTGATTGGTGAGAACGGGGTGGGGAAGTCAACTTTCTTACGTTGTTTGATGAATGAGATTCAAGCCAATACGGGTGAAGTAAAGTGGGCTGAAAATGCCGTATTAGGCTACTGCCCGCAGGACAGCACGAAAGATTTCGACAGTGACCTAAACCTCTTTGACTGGATGTCTCAGTGGCGTACTGCAAAGCATAACGATTTAATGGTTCGCGGTATGTTAGGTCGAATGCTCTTTACCGAAGATGACGTTAACAAGAAAGCCAAAGTCTGCTCAGGTGGTGAGAAAAACCGCTTGTTGTTTGGCAAGTTAATGATGCAGGACCTAAATATTCTGATTATGGATGAGCCGACCAACCACATGGATATGGAAGCCATTGAAGCTCTGAACGAAGCGCTTAAAAACTTTGATGGCACTTTGATTTTTGTTAGCCACGACCGAGAGTTTGTCTCATCACTGGCAACACGCGTCATCGAAATTAAAGACCAGGGCTTGATAGATTTTCAAGGCACTTACGAAGAGTATATGGCTAACCAGGAAGCAGCTGAGCAAGTTAAGGTCGCTTAGTTCAAGTTGACTTTATCTCAATCAATGGCTGTGCGATGGAGTATATATTGGCCGGGGTCCAGCCGGCACTCCATAAGCTCAGCATGTCGGTAGCGTAAGTCAGTGCTCAAGAGGTTAACGAGCGCTTTTTTTAGTTCCGCTGTCATATTTGCCCCGCAGGTGACGGACTTGATCACCGTATTGGGGATTTTATGAAGGTGAATACTGAGTTCATCGACGTTTATGAGCTTGTCACTCACTGATGCCGGCCGTAATAAGCGCCACTCTTGCTCATGAGAAAAGTGTTCACTACGGTGAAATAGTGAAATGAAAGGATGTGAGTCTTTCAGCTTTAACGGACGCTCTGCACTATACTTCACTGGCTGAAACATTTGAGGGGCATCTCGGTATTGAGGGGCGGTAAAAAACTCATGAGTTTGGTCTAGTTCGATGACCATACCTCGGTGATTAGCCGCTTGATACTGCCAGAGTAGCGAGTTATCTGCTCTTTCAGATAAGCATAGCAGTGTTAGATTTTTCTGTTGTTTAGCCGACACTGTACTCACTTGCGGTACAGAACGTTGTCTTATTTGTGCTTCAATACTGGCTCGTTTGCTTTGGGATTGTTCTTCAAAATACTCAAAGCTCATCAGGCTTGATAAAGACTCTGGTAGCGCCGCGAATTGAGCTTTCAATTCAACTCTGAACTCTTCATCTGAAACAGCGATTGACCCATCAGGCTGATGATTAAGGGCTTCATTGCTAACGAATGGGTCCATCAATGATGAGGCTTCTAAGAAAGGTAGCTTCCCTTCTCGCAACCACGTTAAGCCTTTCTCGCTGCAGTATAAAAACAGGCTCACTTTCTACCTTTATAAGCGTATTATATTTAATGAAAAACCAAAGGGTCAGTTTAAAGTTTCAAGCACTAAAGCAAAGCAGAATAGCATAATCGTCGGGATGAAAATAACTGTAAGTTGTTTCCATCGTGGCCATTTATCAGCCTTTATAAACGCCACCAGGCATGAAATTAAAAATACGATCAGCACTAAAATTCTAAACATAAAGATCCTATGGCAGTTGTATGTAAGCTGCTTTTATGGTCAGGAAGTTGTTAGAAACTATAGCTTAGTTTTCGATTCCTACGATTAACCAAGGCGCATTGTTATCGCGGGTGTCTCTGGTTAAGTGCCAAAGATCTGTAATATCCTCTTCAACTCCTTCGGTTTCATCACTATAGCGCCCACTAAACTGAATGCTTAGCTCTGCCAAGCCTGCTGATTGGTCAGCTCTGACGATCTGGGCATCAATAAACAGCACATTCGTGTGCTGTTCACCTTCAAGCGCTGCACGTTCTTCTTTTAAATGGGAAAACAACTCTGAGCTAACGTACTCCTCAATTTTACTTAGATCATTCTCATTCCAGGCTAGCTGGATGGTACGGTAATGCTCACGAGCGCCGGCCAAAAAATTGTTGATATCAAAGTCTGCAGGCAGGTTATAAGGTACATCATTATACGAACCAAACCCTGAAGTTTGCTCTTCATTAAAGGTAGCATCGTTGTTCTGGTTAGCTGTTGGCTGATTGCCGGAAGATGACTGAGGAAACTGACCCGCCAAGAACTTGCTTGGTTGGGCGTCTGTTTGGCTCTCTTGTCTGAATTGATTTGTAGAATAAGCTGGTTGAGGCTCCATGGAGGCTGCTTTAGCTTGCATCATACCTTTAAATAAGCGAATCAGAATAAAGGCCACCAAAGCGAGCAGAATTATATCCATGATTTGAATGCCTTCAAATGCTCCACCCATTAAAGCTGCAATTAAGCCACCAGCGAGAAGGCCACCCATTAAACCTTTCGCCATACCGCCCTTGGCCGGCGCTTTCTGTTTTGCAGCTCCTGAATTATTTGGCGCAGCTTTTTTAGCAGGAGAAGGCTTGGTTTGAAATAGCTTTCCAAACGACTTTCCGCCGCCGAACTTTTTGGCATCGACGTGCGTGGCGTTTAAAGCTAGTGCAAACAGCACAGGTAGCATGAGCCAGAATTTTTTCATGTGTGATAATACTCTTTTAGGATGGTGATACGTTTCAGGCTAAGTATCCTAATGTCATTACCAGTAATGTCAATGAGAAGAGAAATAAAGGGGGAGAGGCACTTTACTCAGACGCCAATTCCCACTCGGATGATCATTGCCGTTTTTTTGACCAATTATTAGTGCCTTGCTTTAT
>NZ_LWGE01001163.1:0-7632 GCF_001635315.1 Oleiphilus sp. HI0123 | reverse complement strand
AGACCAGCGAGCTAATTTGGCAAGACACTCAGCACCAAGAGCTTTTCAGGCTGATTGATGCCTTGAAGGCCCCTAATTCCGGCCAAGAAATCTTTACCCGGCTGTCCAGCTACGCCGACCACCACTTCTGTCTCGAAGAAGCCTACATGCTCCAACTTAACTACCCCAAAACCGAAGCCCATATTAAAGCGCACAATCAATTTCGTGATGAACTGGATGACATGGTAAACAGTATGGGTAAGTTTGACGCTCTGGTTCGTGAATCTATTTCAATATTTCTGCGAGAGTGGTTACAAAGACATGTATTCGGCATCGACAAGGACTTTGAAGCGTTTGTACTGAAGTCGAAGGTAAAATAACAAAACAGGATACCAATGAAAAACATCACTCACCCAGCCTCGCCCGTTATCCTTGAACAAAAGCCTCCTAACCTCTCTAAGGTGAATTTTGATCAAGCTCTCATTGAATCAAAAAGCCAATACACAAAAGCACTTAAAAGCTGCCAGGAGCGCCTTCTCCAAATCCAACAAGCCTATTATCGACAAGGCAAACGAGCAATTATCGTGTTTGAAGGTTGGGACGCCTCAGGTAAAGGTGGGGTAATTAGGCGAATTAGCGAAAAGCTCGACCCCCGCGGTTTTAGGGTCTATCCGATATCAGCGCCTCACCCCGATGAGCAAGGCCGACACTACCTGTATCGCTTTCAAACCCGTCTTCCCAAGCCAGGCACCTTAGCCATTTTTGACCGTTCTTATTACGGCCGGGTGCTTGTCGAGCGAGTAGAAGGCTTTGCACCAGAAACAGCTTGGCAGAGAGCTTATCAAGAAATAAATGAATTTGAGCGAATGTTGACTGATGACGGCGTGCACCTGATCAAGTTCTTTTTACATATCACGCCCGAAGAACAACTTAAGCGTTTTGAACTACGTTTAAACACACCAGAAAAGCAATGGAAGCTAACAGAAGAAGACATCCGAAATAGGCTAAAATGGGACGATTACACACACGCAAGCAACGATATGTTCCGTTTCACTAGTACCGAAGCATCACCCTGGAACGTAGTACCCGCTAATCATAAGTGGAGCATGCGAGTTGCTGTCATGCAGAAGCTGAATGATCAGCTTGTGAAAGGTGTTGATATCACACCACCCGCTCTCGACCCAAAGCTGGTCAAAGCTGCCAAGAAGCATTTGGGTCTAGAAATTTAGGCAGGAGTGATTTACTTCTGCTTCGCTTCAAAAGCTTCGAGCTGCTGAGGCGTTGCCTTCAATTGATGCTTCTCTTTCCATTCAGAATAAGGCATACCATAAACGGCTTTACGCGCCTGATCATAGTCAATTTCAACACTTTGCTCTTCGCCAGCGGCCATGTACCATTTTGCTAAGCAGTTACGACAGAAGTCAGCCAGAATCATTAGGTCGATATTTTGCACTTCTTTGTGGTCGTCAAAGTGTTTTAGCAGTCGACGAAAAGCGGCCGCTTCGATCTCGGTACGTTGTTGATCGCTCATATTTTCAAATGCGGTATTTACAGACATATTATCCCTTAATATTGTTTAATTAGTGCGCCAAGGCTATCGGTTTTTTTGTAGATAGTATCAGAAGCACGCTTATTTTTTCTGAAATGTGCGCCACAAATACTGGGCTCACTGAGACTTTACTTCAGACTCTAAGTAGTCGAGCAAAAATTCTTGCTCTAGAGGTTTGGAAAAGTAATAACCCTGCAGTTTTTCCACGCCTAACTCAACGAGTTTACGACACTGAGCCTCAGTTTCCACCCCCTCAGCCACAACATCAAACTTGAGCAAGCGCGCGGCATGCGTAACAGCTGTCACAATAGCAAAACCACTCGTATCCAACTTCGTGATAAATGATCGATCAATTTTTACCGTATTTACCGCTAAATCCTGCATAGCGGATAATGAAGAGTATCCTGTTCCAAAGTCATCAATCGAAACTTTGATACCACGTGACTGTATAGCCGAAATGGTCTCCATCATCTTTTCAGTATCTTTGGCAAATACTGATTCTGTAATTTCCAAGTAGATGAGCGAAGGGTCAATACCACTTTCTTGTACAGCTTCATCAACTATGCTCAAGAAGTCAGAATCCTCTAATTGAATCACTGAAACATTAATACAAACTGAAACCCGCCTCAGACTTTGCCACGCAAGCGCAACTTTACACGACTCTTTAAGAACCCATACGCCTATTCGATGTATTGAACCGTACTGTTCAGCAATTTTGATGAACTCATCAGGAGGGATGCTCTTACCTTCAAAATCCCATCTCAATAAAGCTTCAAATGCGATGTTCTTACTATTATTTGTTGATACGATCGGTTGAAAAACAAGACGCATCTGATCCTTATCAATCGCATCATTTAATCCTTTTTTCAGTTCAAGCTCATATTGGTGTTTAGCTTCCATTTCTGGTGTGAACACACAAACTTTTGAGGGTTTTGTTTTTTTCTGGTGATACATTGCCGTATCAGCAAACTGAATCAACCTGCTTTCAGAGCGCTCATGCTCGGGATATAAGCTAATCCCAACCGTCGCGCTAACCGGCAATATCCCCTCATTTGATTGATGTTCATGAGATAAAATTTCAATTATCTCGTAGGCCTGTGAGATGGCTTTTTCACTACTACAATCTTCAATGGCAATCAGGAACTCATCACCGCCCCAACGGCATAACAAACTTTCATTGGCAACTTTTTCACGAAGCCGTCGAGCACTTTCTTCTAAAATTTGATCCCCTACCTTATGCCCATAGGTATCGTTTACTTTCTTAAAACCGTCAAGGTCTATAAATAATAAACTCAGGGTGCTCCTTTTCTCATCACTTGCCTGCAAACTCGCTTTAAGGTTCTTCAGAAAAGAGTTCCTATTGTGCAAATGGGTTAGTGAGTCTAAATTAGAAAGCTCATAAATTTTCTGCGTTCTCTGCTCTACTTTTTGTTCCATACGATTTACTAACAAGGCATTTTCATTCTTTAAAGCAATCGCATCTCGAGCAAAGTTTGCTGACTTAGCTGAAATGATGAGCATCACGAGACTATAGCTAAGCCCTAACACACCAATATTCTGATCGGTCGCGTCGTTACTGAGTAAGAACACCACCGACACAGGACACAACAAGGCAAAGGTATAAAACATGGACGTAAGTTTATGAGCAGCCAACACAATAGCCGACCCACCGGCCATCCCTGAAATCACAATTATAATCGTTACCTTCTCAACCAAGGGACTATAACTCACAGCATAAGCGGCATAGCTAGACCACATTAAGGCCGTTAGATTGACCCCATAAATAAAGCGTCTGACTGACCTTTTGCCGTCGTAGTGAGTCTTCGATAAATGCTTCTTCCAGGATACCCAGTCAATCAGCCTAACAAGCAGTAAACTCATCATCCCTAACCACCAGGTAATTTTAAACTCTTGCAGAACAGGATTATCGTAAAAATAAACTAAAAAGCTGGAAGCAATAATCGATATTAATATGCCAGAAAAGGCATTCCCATAAAGAAGCTCAGCAGCATCACGTTGATCATCATATGAAAGTAAGTCTTGAGTACTGCGCTGCACATGTCACCTAAACTAAGTTATTTCAAGATTGATAAGAATTCTTAAGCGCCCGGACTACACAAAATTATGGCGCACGTAGACTACCATGCTGTAGGCGCACAAAATTGCTCATTTCGTGAACAATTGCAACAAATTCGCCCATCACACAAAAGCCATCATATCTAGCTTGCCTTTCGGAATTTATAATGCGGTAATTGTAGTACATGATTACCATATACCTAAAATAAGACCTTCAACTAAAAGGATTTAGTGATGTCGATAAAAGACTGGCCCGAGGATGAGCGGCCTAGAGAAAAACTCCTCAAATTTGGTTCACAAAGTCTGAGCGATGCCGAGTTACTTGCCATATTTTTACGCGTCGGCACGCGCGGGCAAAGCGCTATTGAACTGGCGCGCGCCTTAATCCGGCACTTTGGCTCGTTACGACAGCTAATTGGTGCAAGCCAAAAGCAGTTCTGCGCTCATCCCGGCATGGGCCCAGCCAAGTACACTCAATTACAAGCTACGCTGGAAATGAGCAAGCGATGCTTTCATCATGAAATTCAGGAAAGCGATGCGCTTACCAGCCCTGAAGCAACTCGCAACTTCTTACGCAGTGCGATTATCCACAAGAAGCAAGAAGTATTCGGCTGCCTGTTTTTAAACAACCAGCACCAAGTATTGAAGTTCGAAGAACTATTTCAGGGAACAATAGATTCTGCCTCGGTTTACCCACGCGAGGTCGTCGGCAAAGTGATTGAAAACAATGCCGCTGCCGTTATCTTTTGTCACAACCACCCTTCCGGTTCAGCAAAACCGAGCCAAGCCGATATTGAGCTTACCCGACGTTTAGTTAAAGCTTTGGAGTTGATTGACGTACGCGTGCTCGATCATATGATTGTCGCGGGTTCTCTTGTCGTGAGCATGGCTGAGCTGGGGCTGCTATAAACATTAGCCAAAGCCTTTCAAGCCACCTTGGCCTTCACCAAGATAGGCAGCACCATAGACACCCGCCGAATCCCCGAGCTTTGCGCAAACGATCGGGGTTTTGGCGTGTTCGGTAAATACATGCGCTGCCATCCGCTCATTTATATCTGAATAGATCTCGATAATATTGGACATGCCACCGCCCAAAATAATGATCTGCGGGTCAAGTATATTAACCACCTGAGCAAGCGAAGCAGCCAGCTGGTTCAAGTAGCTTTGCCAAATATCTGCCGCCTTGGCATCTTTGGCTCTCATAGCCGAAATAATTTCTTCAGAGCTAAGTACCTGAGCGTACCTAAGATGATAGCTCATGGCTAAACCTGGCCCCGACAAGTAGGTTTCAATACAGTCTTTGCGACCACAATAGCAAAGCCTGCCTCTCTCTGGCTCGGGTAATTTATCCAACTCAAGAGCTGGCAGACAGTTATGTCCCCACTCCCCGGCAATGCTATGTAAGCCAGCTAACACTTTTCCGTTGACGACAAGGCCCGAACCAACACCCGTCCCAAGAATCACGCCAAAGCTAATCTCTGGCACTTGTGCGCCGAACCCTTCTTTGCCACTTCCTGCAAGTGTTTCAGCTAAGGCAAAGCAGTTTGCATCATTTTCCAGATAGACCTCACAAGCGAGTAGGCGCTTAAGATCCTCAAGCAAGGGTTTACCATTCAGTACCACGGAATTGCAGTTCTTCATTACTCTCGGCCCCGTCACGGAGTCTGTCAGTGCACCGGGCGCACCAATGCCAATTGCTTCACCCTGGCTCAAACCACAGACCTGTTTCGCCTCACCAACTAGACTCGCAATTGCCTGTAAGGTTTGCCCATAATCATTTTTTGGTGTTGCAACTCGTTGCCGCCAGAGAACTTTTTGACCGTCCAAGACAACAGCCTCTATTTTCGTACCACCGAGATCCACACCAAGTTTCATAAATCCCCTTCTATCAACCATCCACACCCAAATATGAGCGTCATTTTGTACCTGATAAAGCCGATACCACGTTACAAGTTTATACACATTTTTGAAAATATTTTTTGCGATTAAAAATGCTTTCTGGTATAAAGGCGGGCTCTTTAGTGAGGACTCCAAAAAAGGGTCCGATATTTGAATTTTTTTGAACGTGCTTTCAAGGGACGTTTCGAAGTTGGAGGCAAGGTTACAATGTCTAGAGTATGTCAGGTTACAGGCAAGCGCCCAGTAGCAGGAAACAACGTTTCACACGCAAAAAACCGCACACGTCGTCGTTTTTTGCCTAATTTACAATCTCACCGTTTTTGGGTTGAGGGCGAGAAGCGTTTTGTTAAGCTTCGTGTATCTACCAAAGGTATGCGTATTATCGATAAAAAAGGCATCGAGACAGTTCTTAGTGAACTACGTGCTCGCGGCGAGAAAGTTTAGGAGATTGAGCAATGCGTGATAAAATCCGTTTAGTTTCAAGCGCTGGTACTGGTCATTTCTACACGACTGACAAGAACAAGCGTAACATGCCAGAAAAGATGGAAATCAAAAAGTATGACCCAGTTGTGCGTAAGCACGTGGTCTACAAAGAAGCTAAAATCAAGTAAGATTTTCTACCTTTCGAGGTAGGCAGCTTATTGCTTCCATTGAAAAGCCCGACTTTATTGTCGGGTTTTTTGTGCCTGTCTATGTCTATATTTTCAAAGTTTCAAGCTAATAGCCTTTGGGTAGTTTTACCTCTAATTCGATGGGTAAATGGTCAGATACCGGAAACGTTACCACGCCCGCCCTCTTAACCAATAGGCTACGACTCACCAGAATATGATCTAAGGCCTTTTCAGGGCGCCAGCTAGGAAATGAATGAGATACGCCCGGCAAAGTCACCAAGCCGGCTCCTTTTAGCGGAGAGTCATGCAGTATTTTCTCGGCATGGGTATTCATGTCGCCCATCAACACCACATGGTTATAGTCATCAACCAAATCCCGAACAAAACGTAGCTGCTGTTTTTGGGCACTATCGCTGAGCGACAAGTGCATAATCACCAATACGATCGGATCTTCCTCTTTTCCGTACTCGGCAACAATCACGCCTCGGCCAGGTATTAAGCCAGGCAAGCGATGCTCTTCAACCTTGATTGGCCGGAAACGACTTAACAAGCCATTACTATGCTTTGCTACAGGACCAAAATTTCTATTTAACTGCTGATACCAAAACGGCAAACCTGCATTACTCGCAAGGTATTCGACCTGATTAATAAATCCGCTGCGCAAGCTACCGCCATCGACCTCCTGCAAAGCCACCATATCGTACTGACTAATCAGCTCAGCAATTTTATCCAGATTGTCTTGCCGCTTTTTGTGAGGCAAAACGTGCTGCCAACTACGTGTCAGATAGTGACGGTAGGAAGAGGTGGAAATACCCACTTGAATATTGAAGGTTAATAGTCGAATCGTTTTGTCTGTTTCAAGAAACGGGGTCTTTTTCAGTTCTTCAGGGTGCACCTGTTGCGATGCTGCGTTTTGTAGCGACTCATTGATCGGCGTAATCAGTTCACTGATACGATGTTTGATTCGTTGATACATAAACTAGAATTACCCTGTTTCACGACGACTATTCATTACCACATTAATCGGCCTTAACAACAGCATAAGCGGCCCTTATGATTTTCTCAAGGCAAAAAAAATGGGGCTCATCACCCCATTCTTAAAAACGACAAATCCGGCACTAGTTCTTCTTAGCTTCTCGTTCTTTATTAACCAGATAATTCGCAATCTTTACCATATTGCCAAAGCTGCCTGCGTCACGAACACCGATTTTGTATTTGCCATTAACAATCAAAGCCGGTACACCTGTAATACGCAACTTCTTGATCTTGTCTTGAGCTTTTTTGATCGCCTCATCTATCTTGGAAATCTTTCTAAACCCACTGGCCTCAAATACCTTATCAAAGTCTTCAGACTTTATGCCTTTATCCATAAACAAAACTTTTATGTCGTCTACGTCTTTATACTTCTTAGGGTTCGATACGATCTTATCGAATAAGTACTGGTGCATCTCTTTGTACACACCCAGGAACTCAGCTGCGTAATAAGCTTTTGCATGCTCTACCCAACCAGGGAAGGTT
>NZ_LWGE01001162.1:0-8086 GCF_001635315.1 Oleiphilus sp. HI0123 | reverse complement strand
GTCAGGCTTATAGCGAAGGTGATACAGTAGATCTGGTCTTTGATAATTGCCAGTTGAGTACAGGGCAAGAAGTGTCTGGTGCTTTATCGATGGAATATAGTGATATGGGTGGGGTAAATGACACCTTCATGCCGGTTTCAACTGATTACTGTGTTGATAGGCTTAATATCCTAAACGAAGGCCCTGATTACGACACATTATATGTAGCAGGCCATGAAGTAAGATTTTTCCCCTTTGGTGATGACACGATAGTCCGAGTTTATGAGCACAGCTACGATAGCGATACGGGTGAGCGAATATCTACCCTAAGGGCATCTTATGAAGTTGCCAAAAATAGGCCAACCTTGATTATCAATGAGCGTTTAGGTGTCGATGCTGGTGCTTTAGCATCGTTGGACGGAGATGAAATTTATCATGTTTTTGAAGGTGAACAGGAACTAGAGCGCTGCCAGTACTATCGTCGGCATTTAGATGTAAGTGTCAATGAGTTTGCAGTTAAAGATGGCGAAATTACCACGACTATAGATGGAGAGATTGAGTTATCAAATATTTCAGAAGATCTCGAAACTGAGTCATTTAACATTGTCGATAGCGATTTTTCTTTGTCCGTACAGCAGAATGCTTCACTGAATGAGTTTTCATTAACTGACTTTGATGCTGAAAAGGTTGAGAATTTGTCACGAGGCACCTATGTGATTGGTTTTTCAGGAGTCTTGGAGTCCGATTCGATTGGCGGAATAGTTGAAGTTGATGCAATGGACTCTTTTAGCAAGCTGAATGGCACGATAGGCGAATATCCAACTGATGGCATATTTAAGGTATTAGGACAGGGTTTGGAGCGAGTGACCCTGACGCCAAACCCTAGTGCACTGGTGATCGGTGTTGATTATGATGGTGATGATTCTCGTGTTGGAGCCAGTTTCCCAGATGAAACGTTTACAACGACCTGGGAGCAACTTCTGGAAGGTGACTTCCAGCGAGATGACTTTATTCCAGCAGAGTAGAAAGTTCCTTTCATACTGCTCAATATATCATTGATGGCCTTCTGGCTTCATATACTTAATTCCTCGATTAGCTCTATAATATTCCTCCTGTAGAGCGAGCATATCTATTTGCACGCATAATTATCAGATCTCATAGCAATAGGCTTAGCATGGCAAAGAGCAAAACCGCATTCGTCTGCACTGAGTGCGGGTCAGATTTATCTAAATGGCAAGGCCAGTGTCCGGATTGTGGCCAATGGAATACTATTCAGGAAATAAAGCTAGCAAAGCAAAGTAAGAGCAGCAGTACCTCGTTGGGTTATGCGGGCGCCAAGTCCGAGATTAAGGCTTTGGGGTCAATTGACCTCGAAGATCAACCCAGATTCAGTAGCGGTATAGGTGAGTTTGATCGGGTGCTGGGGGGAGGTTTAGTTCCCGGTTCTGCTATATTGGTTGGAGGTCATCCGGGTGCCGGGAAAAGTACTTTGCTACTCCAGACGATGTGTCATCTTTCTTCAAGCAGGGACGGCTTATATATTACTGGTGAAGAGTCTTTACAACAGGTTGCACTGCGAGCAAAGCGCCTCGGTCTCAAAGCTGATGCGCTGAATATGTTCTCTGAAACCCGGATCGAATCAATAGAAGAAGTGGTTCAAGTCCATAAGCCAAAAGTGCTGGTTGTTGACAGTATTCAGGTAATGCACACAGAAGCGATAGAGTCGGCTCCAGGTAGCGTTTCGCAAGTAAGAGAATGTGCTGCCAGGTTGACCCGTCTTGCCAAACAGACTGGCATGGTGCTATTTCTGGTTGGTCATGTGACCAAAGAGGGAGCGATTGCCGGGCCTAAGGTTTTGGAGCATATGATTGACTGCTCGATAATGCTCGAAGGCTCCAGTGACACTCGTTATCGCACTTTGCGAGGAATCAAAAATCGTTTTGGTGCAGTGAATGAGTTAGGTGTCTTTGCTATGCTCGAAAAAGGCTTGGTTGAAGTGAAGAACCCGAGTGCAATATTCCTAAGCCGTGGCGAAGAGATAATGCCAGGTAGTGTCGTGACGATACTCTGGGAAGGTACGCGCCCGTTGCTAGTAGAATTACAGGCTTTGGTTGATGAGAGCCAAGGCAACTACCCTAAGCGAGTCGCCTTGGGTATGGATCAGAACCGTTTATCAATGTTGTTGGCCGTGATGCATCGACATGGTGGGATCCATTGTGGCGACCAGGATGTATTTGTGAATCTGGTAGGTGGTGTAAAAACACTGGAAACGAGTACCGATTTAGCGACTTTGGCAGCGATTGTTTCTAGCTTGAAAGGGGTGTCACTTTCTGAAGATATGGTGATCTTTGGAGAGGTCGGTTTGTCGGGAGAAATACGTCCAGTCCCTAGTGGTCAGGAACGAATTCAGGAAGCGCTGAAGCATGGCTTTAAAAGAGCGATTGTTCCCTATGGAAACAAACCGAGAAACGATATTGCAGGGATGGAAGTTATGCTAGTGAAGAAGTTACCTGATTTGTTGAATGCTCTGTTTTAAAATGCTTTGGTTTAGCTTATTAGATTAGTCTTCGAGCGTACTTTCTAAATGACGGGCAAATATGTCTGGCGCCATGGGTCTACCAAACAGATAGCCTTGTGCATAGTCACAGTTTAGATCTTTGAGCAGCTTGTATTGCTCCTGATTCTCGACGCCTTCAGCGACGACCTTAAGGTTTAAGCTGTGAGCCATAGAAATCGCCGCATTAATTAGTTCTTTGTCGGCTTGGTCTTCGACTAAGTCGTTGACGAAGCTACGGTCGACTTTAAGCATGTCAAAAGGATAGTTCCTGAGATAGCTTAGTGAGGAATAGCCGGTTCCAAAGTCATCCATCGATATTCGGACATCAAGATGGTTGAGGGCTCTTAGCGCATCTTTTACGAACTGCTGGTTATTCATTAGAACGCCCTCGGTAATTTCAAACTCAAGTGTATGTCTGGCAACTTGATGGTCCTGAATAATTCTTTCGACTTGAGATATCAGGTCTGGATCTCGAAACTGCCGTGGCGACAGGTTAACCGCCATGCGAAAGTCTGCTTGGTATTGCTTTTGCCACTTTGATGCTTGAGATAGCGCCTGGTGCAATACAAATTGACCAATAGGAATGATCAACCCGGTTTCCTCTGCGATCGGAATAAACTCATCAGGAGGTACTTGTCCTAAGGTTTGGTTATTCCAGCGTAATAGTGCTTCGGCTCCAATAATTTTGTCAGTCTGAACATCGACTTGAGGCTGGTAGGCGAGCGAGAATTCATTTCGGTCTAAGGCACCATGGATTTGTTCTTCAAGCTGTAATCTTCGGGCGACTTGTTGGTTCATTTCCTCAGTGTAGAACGAGTAGGCGTTTCGCCCGAGAGACTTGGCGTGATACATGGCTGAGTCGGCATTTCTTAGCAAGTCGGTCGGAGTAGCACCGTCATGAGGGAAAAGAGCAATGCCAATGCTGGCAGTTAGCATCAGTTTACGACCTTCAATATCAAACGAGCTTCTGAATTGTTCTAATATGCGCTCAGCAGTTTTTTGCGCAGACTTCTCGTCATCTAGGCCGCCCAAAATTAAGATGAATTCATCGCCTCCCAAGCGGCCAACTGTATCGCCCGTTCGAAGTACTTCTGATAGGCGCTCTGCAGCAACCATCAATACTTCGTCACCCATGTCATGGCCAAGGGAGTCATTAACCTTTTTAAAATCGTCTAGATCAACGAACAGTAAGGCAACTTTGTTGTTTTGACGTTGGGCTTCACCAATGATGTGGGTGAGCCTATCCAAAGATAAAAGTCGATTGGGCAGGTCAGTCAGCGAGTCAAAATGCGCTTGGTGAAATATTTTTTCTTCTTGTGCTTTGCGTGTCGAGATATCTTCCTTGACGGCAAGATAGTGAATCACTTTCCCATACTCATCCTTTACTGGAGAGATGTGCCCATATTCCCAAAAGGTCTCGCCATTCTTTTTACGAATTTGTACTTCGCCTTCCCAGCTATGTTCTTTTTCAAGCGCTTCGAAGAGTGCTGCGTAGGTATCTTTTTTTGCGTGGTCAGGCATTAGGCTGAAAAACTTCTTTCCTTCAACCTCACTAAGAGGGTAGCCGGAGGTCGTTTCAAATGCCTGATTTACATACTTTATGCTCCCATTGGTGGCGATGATCATGACCGACACAGGGCTCTGCTCGACGGCTTGGGAGAGGGTACGAATTTTTTGTCCGGTTTTTACTTCCTGGCTGATATCGCGAACTATCCCGAGTACCAGGGCTTTGCCGTCAATATCAATATTTTTCCCGACCACTTCTGAGTGATAAGTGCTTCCGTCTTTACGTTGAAGCAAAACTTCAACGGTTAGCCCTTCTTCAGTGGTTTTGGTTCTTTCGAAAGAGCGGTGATCTTGTTCGGGTGCCTTTATATCAAACACCGTCATGCCTAGCAGCTCATCTTTGCTGTAGCCGCTCATCTTACAAAAAGCAGGGTTAACAAATACGTAATTACCCTCAGTGTCGGCAACTGTAATGCCTTCAGAGCTTTGGTCAGTGATGGCCTTGAGCATGCGATCACTTTCAATATGCTTTTGTTGTCCTGATCCCATGAGTGCCTTGTTGCAGTTATACGTCAATTAAAGAAAACAAGCGTTTACTATGACTAATTAGTTTAGTAGGAACTTAGGAAATTCCTAGTTATTGAGGCTTAAATAGAGAGGAAACTTGAGCAGAGCTTAATTTAAATGACTGTGAGAAGTTCCAGTTCACGCATTAAAATATCGTCGCTACCAACATTAAGCTCTACTAAACGCTTAAGGTGGGTCATGCTGTCGATATCAATGTGCTGGCATTTAAAACCTAAGGTATTGTTTTCCTCGTGGGAAAAGGTGAGTGACATAATAATATGGCTTTCGCTACCTGATAGTCTGATGGTCGCTTCGCAAGGCGTATCAACATCCAGGCTGAAGTGGTCAGGCCGGTGAACCAGAATTCCGCGCAAGGAAATATCAAGGACTTCGGTAGACCATTCAAGGTCATCCTGACGCAAGGTGCAATCGGCATTAAATAGAATTCGGCTAAAATGACGGCGCTCGTCTTGTTTTGTCTCTTCGCTCATTTGGCCTCCGGCAACTCTGTTCTGCAAACCAGTTTGAAGGATAACAGAGAGGATTAATTATTATAGTCATTCATTAGAATATAAGTGCTATATCAGGTAACTGCAAGCTTAGGCAGTCCTTTTGAGAACAAATCGCTCAAAAGAACCGCTGTTTCAGGCTTTCAGCTAGTTTGGCAGCCTTGGCTCTTAGGCAAGCTTCTTATAGTTGACACGAGTAGGTGTCTTGGCTTGTTCACCTTTACGAGCTTTGAAGTCTTCTTCGTATTCAGTGTAATTGCCTTCAAACCAGACCACTTCACTATCGCCTTCATAAGCCAATATATGCGTTGCAATTCTATCGAGGAACCAACGGTCGTGCGAAATCACTATTGCGCAACCAGGGAATGCCAAGACGGCTTCTTCCAGTGCTCGTAGTGTTTCTACGTCAAGATCGTTGGTTGGCTCATCGAGTAGTAGAACGTTCGCACCTTGCTTAAGCACGTTGGCTAAATGTAGACGGTTACGCTCGCCACCAGACAGCTCATTCACTTTCTTTTGCTGGTCATTACCACGGAAGTTGAAACGACTGACATAAGCACGAGATGGTGTTTGGTAATTGCCGATAGTGATCATATCGTTACCGTCACTGACTTCTTCCCATACCGTCTTGGAATTGTCCAGGTCGCGCGTTTGTTCAACGAAAGCCAGCTTAACAGTATCACCCAAACGAATAGTGCCTGAGTCGGGTTGCTCTACGTCTGCTAGCAGCTTGAATAGTGAAGATTTACCTGCACCGTTACCACCAATTACACCGACAATGCTTCCGGGTGGAACACTAAAGCTCAAATCTTTGAATAGCAGCTTGTCTTTGTATTGCTTACTGACACCATCGAGCTCGATAACAACATCACCCAGGCGTGGCCCTGGTGGAATGTAAATTTCCATGGTCTCGTTGCGTTTCTGTAGGTCGGAAGAGTTAAGCTCTTCAAAGCGCTTAAGACGCGCCTTGCTCTTGGCATGTCGCCCTTTTTGGTTGCTGCGAACCCACTCTAGCTCAGATTTAATACTCTTTTGGCGAGCATCTTCTTGCTTTTGCTCATGCTCTAAACGTTTCTCTTTATTTTCAAGCCACTGAGAATAGTTACCTTCAAATGGAATGCCATGGCCTCTATCGAGCTCCAGTATCCAACCTGCAACATTATCAAGGAAGTAACGATCGTGGGTGATGGCGACGACGGTTCCAGGGTAGTCATGTAAGAAACGTTCCAACCACGCGACACTTTCTGCATCAAGGTGGTTGGTCGGTTCATCAAGAAGCAGCATGTCCGGCTTAGAAAGTAATAGACGGCAAAGAGCGACACGACGCTTTTCACCACCTGATAAATGTTTAACTTCAGCATCCCATGGTGGCAGTCTTAAGGCATCAGCAGCGACTTCCAGTGTTCTTTCCAGATTATGACCATCACCGGTTTCAATGATTGCTTCTAGCTTGGCTTGTTCTGCGGCTAGAGCATCGAAATCTGCACCTTCTTCAGCGTACTCTGCATAAACTTGATCTAGGCGAGTTAACGCATTTTTAATCTCACTCACGCCTTCTTCAACGTTGTCTCTGACCGTTGCTTCTTCGTTAAGTTCAGGCTCCTGAGCGAGGTAGCCAATATTGATACCCGGCTGAGGGCGGGCTTCACCAATATAGTCTTTATCAACGCCCGCCATAATTCTTAGCAGTGTTGATTTACCCGCGCCATTAAGACCCAATACACCAATTTTGGCGCCGGGAAAAAATGAAAGGGAGATATCTTTGAGGATTTCTTTTTTAGGTGGGACAACTTTTCCCACGCGATTCATGGTGAATACGTACTGTGCCATACAAATAGCCTTAATTAGTAAAAACGGGGTCGATCTGAATGGGCTAGACGTTAGCTAAAAAAGGCAGGCTTGGCAATCCCTGCTCCAGACTAATTGACTAAATCGTTCGAAGCAGGGTAATGATTGTGATGAGGAGACTTAGATTTTCTTGTGACGAATACCCACTAAGCCAAGAAGACCTAGGCCAAGCAAGGCAATAGAAGAGGGTTCTGATACGCTTTGGGTAATGATGCGCGCATCATCAATCCAGTAGCGACCTACCGTTGCGCGATCAACCAGTATCGACTGGGAGCTAGTAAATGTTAGAAAATCGTTACTTTCCCACTTTCGAGAAGTTGATGTCTCGTAATTGGCCCCCGTACCACCAAATATATTGTCCGACGCATTGAGTTTTTTACCGTTGAGGATGATCGCAACAATGTCACTATCAAACTCAATTAATTGCTTGGTCTCTTTACCGCTCGAGGTGCCTAGTGGGTCAAAGTGAATCAGGTGAGAACTGTAACTGCCTGCACTTAGGTAAGGTGAATTTTTGCCAGTTTGCTGACCTCTTAAGGTATCACCAACGAACAGGTTACTCCCAAGCAAGTAGTCAACTTGAACCTGTTGATGAGCTATCGCAATGCCCTGTTGTTCATCAAACGTTTGAAGCTGATCAGACTCTTGTTGCGACCAGCTAAAGTTTAGCCCGTCGGCATTGCCGGTCGGGTTAATGAGGCCTGCATTGACGGTTGATGCAGCAAACAGCAGACTGCTGACAGCAATGATTTTCTTTAGCATTTTCTTTCCTGGTTTGGTTTTAGCCTTTCCATCGTGCTTGTGCTTTTTGGAAGAACTATTCATAAACAATGACTTCAGTGTATAGGCTGTTCTTAGGTTTTAGTAATGGGCATAGGCGGATTTGACTAGATTTCACAACTTGCTTACAAGTCTTTACCTGATGTATAGAAAACTCACGTTTAGGCCTGATCTAGGCTGACAATAGAAAGATTTTCAAGATACCTAATTGTTTGACCTAGATCATCTCGTTTGGACTAAGGCTCATATAAAGTGGAGCTATGAAAAGATGATAAAAAACAATCCCTCTAAGGAGATATATATCTATGTTAGAAAAGCACGATCTAGTTCATGAGTTGCC
>NZ_LWGE01001161.1:0-2398 GCF_001635315.1 Oleiphilus sp. HI0123 | reverse complement strand
TATTTAATGGTATAGCAGAGAAAATGGCGATTGTTACCAAGCCGGTACCGATCAAAATTTGTCTGCGTTTGTTAATGACGAAATTAGCGATTGCATCAAGGCCTTTGTGTGCTTTATCTGCTTGCTTCTTCTCTTTTACCGGTAGCACCATAACCAGTGCTGGAAGTAAAAATACTGATAGAAAGAATGCTGCAACGACGCCCATAGCTACAGTATTACCTAAATCTCTGAAGGGTGGAACTTCACTAAAGTTAAGTGTCATAAAGCCAACAACTGTTGTGATGCTGGTGATGAAAACCGGCTGGAAATTGATACGTATGGCTTCTTGCATTGCTTCGGCTTTAAGCATTCCGTGCCGCATGTTAAATAGAAAGGTCACTAGAATATGAACGCAATCGGCAACGGCCATTGTCATGATTACCGTGGGCGCTGAGGTGCTTGGACCGGTAAGCGTCCATCCTAGCCAACCGAACATTCCCATTGCGCTGGCGATAGACATTATTATGACAACCAAGGTTACGGCGGTACCGGTGAACGAACGTAAAAGCAATAATAAGGTGAAGATTATTATCACAAACATGACCGGAAACAGGTTTGCAAGGTCGTCCTGGGCTGATTCAGAAAAGGCATTGCCTAGCATCACGCTACCTGTGATATAAACATCCAGGTGGGGGTAGTCTTCTTCAAACTGGGCAATCATCACACGTGCTTGCGCTACTAGTTCGGGAATCTCCTGTTCGGTCAATTGAGGAAGTTGAACTGTGGTATTGACCGCAGTAACATGCGCTTGCTTGGAAATAAGGCGACTTTCTAGCAGCGGCTCGCTAAGCGCAATCCGTTTAATCTCGTCCAAATCGGCTTCATCTGGAAATTCAACCAGGTCGTTAACGAGCAAGTCATCTTCTTCGGCTTTTGTATATTGGAAGTTTGTGATTGAATCGACGCGTGTTGAATAAGGCAATTGCCAAGCTCTATCAGTTAGATCTTTAACTGCATTCAAGGTTGGAACGGTAAATACCTCGCCATCTTTCGGCGCTAGAACAACAAATATATTGTCTGATTTTGAATAGGTGTTTTGGAGTGTTTCAAATGCTACCAATTGTTCATTATCTTCTGAAAAGAATACTCGATAGTTTGAGCTGAACCCAATATTGCTAGCTCCGCTTGCTATAAAAAATACAATAGCTAAGGAGGCAATGATGATTAACCATCTGAACTTAATAATCTGCGCGGCAAGTCTATCGACCATAACAATGAACCTTGTAGTAAAAAGTCTTATTTTTGTGGCTGCTAACAATAGTATGTTATTGCCCCGTTGTTCTAATTTAATGCAATCAAACGCTAAATTTTGATGCTTTTATTGTAGTGCTGTTCCTATTTTGGTGTTAATAGGCTAAATTTAGAAATAATGTTCCGTATATGGAATGTATGCGGCTAACTCTAAATGCGAGAGTAAGAGAAGGGTACGAATTGATGCAAGACTTAAATGAAATGGCGATATTTGCAGTGGTTGTCGGATCGGGAAGCTTCACCAAAGCAGCGGACAAACTTAAGCTACCTAAATCTACCGTAAGCCGAAAAGTGAGTCAGCTCGAAAAGCGTATAGGTGTGCGACTTATTAATCGTACAACACGCAACTTAAAGCCGACAGAAACCGGTAAGTTGTATCATGAGCATTGCGTCAAAATGCTTGAGCAAGCTGAAGAAGCTGATCGTGTTGTTAATAATATGCAAGCTGAGCCAAGCGGTACGCTCAGGATTAGTACGCCGCTGTCTTTTGGTACACCTTTCTTCATCAGCACGATTAAACGATTTATGGAGCAGTATCCAAAAGTTAATGTCGAGATCTTCTCCGATGACAAACTGGTTGACTTACTAGAGCAGGAAATCGATGTGGCTTTTCGAATTGGCCCATTATCTGATTCTAGTCTGGTAGCACGAAATCTCGGAACCGCGCGATTGTCACTGTGTGCTTCTCCTGAGTATATTGCTAAAAACGGCATCCCTAAAACGATTCAGGCTATCGAAGATCATACCTGTGTCTCTCACCCAGCATCCGCTTGGGCTTTTCAAACGAATAACGGTATATACGAGTTTGAACCAAAGTCTCGCCTAGTGGCTAATGACATGGAAGTGCTGCGTCGAATGGTTATAGAGGGGGTTGGTGTTGGCGCTTTACCTCAGATTATTATTAGTGAAGATGTCAGGGCGGGGCGTTTGGTTACGCTACTTGAAGATGCACCATTTCAGGAAAGAACCTTTTACCTGGTTTATCCTAGCCGTAGAGAGCCACCTTCGAAGGTTATGGCCTTTACAGATTTTATTTTCTCAAGTTGTAAGCCGGTGCCACCATGGGAAACATTGAAGGAAGTATTTAATACGAATAAGAACTTGGAAA
>NZ_LWGE01001160.1:0-6332 GCF_001635315.1 Oleiphilus sp. HI0123 | reverse complement strand
GCAGCGGTCAGGCGACAGTGGTTTTGAGTAATTTACGCTATCAGCCAACTGATATTATGGTTTTATCCGAATTCGTCGACCGTAAAGTAAGAATTGAACTCAAGGATGGCAAAACCTACCAGGGCTTGTTGAAATCTGCTGACGAACAAAAAATTGAAGTGACGCTTATTTTTGGCGGTGGGACTGCAGATTACTTTTTTGCTAATGAGAAAATAGAACTCGTCGAAGTTTGGCGCTAATACGCTGCCAACTCAGGTATTCATAAATAGATGACTGAAATGAAAGAGTGGGTGAGCTGGTTTAGAAATGCTTCCCCCTATATAAATGCTCACCGTAATCAGGTTTTTGTGCTCGCCCTAAGCGGAGAAGCGCTAGCAAACCATAATCTGGCGAATATTATCAATGATATTAGTTTGCTAAATAGCTTGGGTATTCGCTTGGCTATTGTTTTTGGGGCTCGTCCGCAAATAGATGAGGAGCTTGCCGACCGGGGGATACGTTCAAAATTTCACTTGGGCCTTCGTGTAACGGAAGAAAGAATGATGCCTGCGGTGCTTAAAGCCTACGGAAGACTTCGTTCGGAGCTCGAGGCTCGCCTCTCTATGGGGGTTGTGAATTCGCCAATGCACGGGGCTAAAATTCGAGTAGTCAGTGGCAATTTTGTTATGGCAAAGCCTCATGGTGTGAGTCGAGGTGTCGATATGGGCCATACGGGGCATGTCAGGAAGATTGAAGTCGAGGCTATTACCCAGAGCTTAGAGTCAAGCTCAATCGTTTTGATTCCTGCAACTGGGTACTCTATGAGTGGTGATATTTTCAATTTAAGCTACGAAGAGCTCGCAGGGGACTTAGCGGTAAGGCTACAAGCAGATAAGCTGATATTTCTAGGTAGTGAAAGCCCTATTTCGACAGAAAAAGGCACAGCAGTAAAGCAGCTGACGGCTGAAGAGGCCTTGTCTCTTGTCGACACAAAACGTGCTGGTACTGAGCTAATTGACGCGGGTACTCCCTTGAATTTGCTATATTCCGCTGCGATAGCTTGCCAGGCTGGTGTGACTAGAGCTCACTTGCTTGGTTATGCTCATGATGGTGCTTTGCTTGAAGAGTTATTTACCCGAGATGGTCATGGCACAATGGTTAGTGTCGAAGTCTTTGACCAAATAAGGCCAGCGAGACTGGAAGATACGAACGGTATTTTGAACCTGATTCGTCCTCTTGAAGAGCAAGGCTATTTGGTTAGACGCTCACGAGAGCTACTTGAGACGGAATTAGATTATTTTCTGGTTGAGGCTCGTGACAACGCGATCATAGCTTGTGTTGGTTTATATCCTTTTACTGAAGACAAGGCCGGTGAACTCTCGTGTTTCGCGGTCGATCCGGATTATCGACAAAAAGGCCGTGGAGATCGTTTGTTAGAAGCTGTAACAGATAGAGCAAGGTCTCTAGGCTTATCCCGTTTATTTGTGTTAACAACTAAGACTGAACAATGGTTTAAAGAACGGGGCTTCGGCTTGAGTTCTTCAGAGCACTTGCCTGGCGGGAAAAACTATAACTCTAGCCGCAATGCAAAAGTATTGATGAAACAGATTTAGACTATTCATGGACCATATTAATCGAACTCAACAACAGCGGATTACGCAATGAACAAGAGTCAGGAACGTCGCTCAAGTATTCGTCGACCGATTCATCATGAGGCAATACTGCACTTAGGTAAAACCCACCATGTTCCTTGTGTGATTGCAGACTATTGCCCTGACGGTATGTTTCTCAAATTTGATCGTGAGTATATCGACTTTTTGGCCATACTTAGAAAAGAAGATTTACTGGACCTTTCTTTTAAGGACTTGCGTGGTAAAGAGTTTCACATCGGTGCGCATCTCGCACATATGATGACAGGAGCTTTTGGTATTCGCTTTACTGAGCGTAAACCTCAAGCTATCCGTGCTTTGGTTGCTATGAACCAGGGTGCACGTTCGGCACCAAGCGAAGAGAGCAAAAAGATTGTTGAGGAGTGTATAGAAAGGATTCATAGCACGACACTTCCCTTAATGACAGACCTTTGGCCAGTTTTAATTGAGGAAATAAAGCAAGCTTCAATACAGGCCCAAAGTGACCAAAAAGCCAATGAGCTAATGGCCGCTGCTGAGAAAGTAGAGAAGAGTCAGCGTGAACTGCAAGCTGGTTTTTCAATTGGAGTGCAAGATCCTTTAGGGGCATATCAAGAGCATCTGGATATGTCTACAAAAATGAGCGATACCCTATCGCTTGTCGATAAAGGTGACTTTGAAGACTGGTTGACTTCAAGGGTCTTGATTACCAAATGTGAAACTCAATATCGTGCCGAATTATTACCTCTTAAAGTCCGTTTGGATGCGGTAGGAATTGGTGATAAAAACCATCACCAAAGTGTTTTTGGCCCAGCATTGTTGGTGAGTGCTTTTCATGCCGCCGTTATACCTCTGCGCTTGGGTGGGGCACTAGAGAAACTGGTTTTCAAGGTGTTTGAAAAGCAGGTAATGACGTCGCTTGATAGTTTGTATTTAGGTTTAAACCAGATTTTGGTTAACCATAATATTCTACCGAATATGGATCTGGCTAAGGCAGTCAAGTCACGTGCAGAAGCTAAACCTAAGCGATCAAAACCAGAGCCCTCTCAGGAGAAAAGACCGCAAGAGCAAGAAAATTCAGCTCAGGGTGGTTCTGCAGGTGGGCCTGGTGTGGCGGGAAGGCCAGGCTATGTGCCGGAAGCGTCCCCTATGGCAGCCAGTTTAGAAAGCCAAGCAAGTTTAGCTACCTCCGCTGAAACTCAACAAAACCAAGATGCCTTGGGAGCGCCAAGTGCCCCGTTAGAAGAGCAGCGTTCTTCCTTTATCGAATCTCTTGGTGGTGGAACCGGGCAAGCTGATACTCAAAGCGCTGCATTAACAGCGCCGCCTTTTCAGTCCGCAAGCTCTCCTTCAGGTGCGGCTCCAGGTCTAGGAACACTATCCGGTCAAGCAAATCAAATGGGTGGCGATAGTCCATTCCAACAAAATCAGGCAGAAGTGCAAAGTGCGCTAAATAATGTTGTGGGTTTGATGCGATCTTTGCGGAAAAAATCAGCTGAACAGAGTCAGCGCTTAGGTGAGGCCAGCGCTCCACTAGAGAATTACTCGCAAGGAGAGTTCACCGAAGGCCTTGCTGAGCTTCAAGGTGCTAGTGATGCTGACAAGCTGGAAGAACGCCCTAGCTTGATGTCCCGAGTAGAGGAGAGCTTCAAACAGCAGGGAACTGAAAAAGCACTCGATGAGCAACAGAAGGTTGCTATCGATGTCGTAGATCGCTTTTTTTACAGTATGCGGAATAACCCCCGTATTAGTTCTGAAGCAAAACAGCACCTACTTAAACTTGAAGTACCAGTACTGAAAGTGCTACTGAAAGATGAGCGTTTCTTTGAAGATCATAATAGCTCCGTCAGAGCTGTTATGAACCGTATTGCTCAGCTTGGCGCAAAAGGTGTTACCTTGAACCCTGCAAGCCGGCGAAAGGTGTCAGAATTAGTAGAGCAGATTGTTGAGCAGTTTGAACAAGATACTGAAATATTCGATAGCGTCCTGGCAGAATTGGACCAATTGATCGAGAAGCAAAACAAGCTATATGTTAAGAATGTAGAGCGAGTGGCAGCCGCTGCTGATGGTGTGCATAAGGTTGATGAGGCCAAGGTTGCGGTTGCAACAGCACTTAATCAACGTTTTGCTGGAANGCAGGTTCCATCAGCCGTTAGTGTGTTGGTTGAAAATGGCTGGAAGGAACTGCTGAACCTCACCCATATAAAATATGGTGAAGATAGTGAGCAGTGGCATACTTATTTATCGGTTCTTGATCGTCTAATTGCTTTTGGAGACAATCCTGAAATCCCCGTTGATGCTAAGAAAATTATTCCTGTTATTCAAGAAGGTCTGAAACAGGTATCGGGAACGAATGAAGCGTCTGGCACTGTAAGAGAGTCGTTAAAGCATCTTATTCAAAATGCGCCACGTGGTTGCCATAATATGGTGCAAGCTAAGTTACAAGACCTGCCAGAGACTGAAGATGACTTGGTGCAACGAAACCTTACTAAGTCTCAAGAGCTCAAAACCTGGATTCTAAAAGCAAAATCTATTGAAACGGGTACTTGGCTGCAACTTGAGCGAGAAGGAAAGGAACCGCAATACATGCGCTTGGTCTGGATAGCGAAAGGCTATAGCAAGTTCGTATGTGTAAACCATCAGGGTATGAAAGTTATTGAGCTGGGCTTACTAAAGTTTGCGACGTACCTAAGAGACCGGCGAATATCTCTGGATTTTGATTATGAACTACCCATGGTTAACCAGAGCCTCGACAATATGGTTGCCGAGGTTTACGACAAGATAGCGTATGAGTCGAATTATGACGAAGGTTCAGGCCTAATACGTAAATCAGAGTTTTGTCGTCAGGTTAGAACCTTGATGAAGAAAGGCAAGCGAACTGCAGAGTGTTACTTACTCTATATTCGTTTTTACGATACCAAAACAGATGATGCAGCAAGTTTGGAGCCGAGTTTCGCTAAGGATGTTGCAGGTCAATTGAGTGGTATGCTTGGTGGTGGTGTTTTAGGGCGGGTTAATGATTCTGACTTCGTCTTATTTACGGTTGACCATGGCGAAGAGTTTTTAGGTTTGCGGTGCCAGGATACGCTGGAGACTCTATGTGAGTCTGAAGAGACTGCATTGTCAGTGTTGATTGGTGAAAGTAAGGCGCATATGGGGTTTTATAACCCAGAGTCAATGATTCGTGCTGCATTAGAGTTAATTGAAGAGAGCTTTGCCCGAATACATCAAAGTGATGAGGGTGTCGATGGATCAGATTCAGAGTATCGAAATGAGCTTGAAGACGAGTTTGCCTCGGATGGCGTTCGTGTTAATGAACCAGAGCCTGTCGCCAATTCAGACAATATCCCGACTTTATATATTGACGAGTCAGAAAACATTTTACCTGAAGATATAGATTTTAGTGCGCTGACGCTTGAGCTGAAGATGCAGGTTGTGGAGTGTTTAAACAATACTGAGAGTGAGGCCGATGCGTCGAGCAGCAATAGCGTATTACAGAATCACGTGAACCTGTTGTGCTTTGTTGAGGGGGGGCAATCGCCTTTTGAGGTCAGTGGCGATGAAGATGCCAAAGAGCTGGATGCATGGTGGATTGCGCAGCTGATAGCCTTGCAGGCACATCAGCACCCTGTTTTAGATGATGAGAACTATGTCCGAGTGCAGATTAGTGGTTACTCTTTATGCGATGAAGAGTTTACTGAACAAATGCTTTCTCTTTCCAGAGCAGGGAAAATTCCCGCTAGAAAAGTATGTTTTGATCTATATGACTGCGCAGCGATTGAAGATATTCACTCTGCGGTGGCTTATATGAACCAATTAAAAGCGGAAGGCTTCAAATTTTGTCTCGATCACTTTGGCTCAGAGCGGTCTCCGTTTGCCTTTCTCAAAGCGTTGCCTTTCGATATGATCAAAATTGATGAGTCGTTTATGGAAGAGCTGAATCAAGCCGAAGGTGATGAAAAGGCGGCGGATTCGATTATAGAAATCGCTCACTATTTAGGTAAGAAAGTCTTGGCTAATGCCGTTGACACAGCCATCTGTCTGCAAAAAATGAAGCACTTGAAGGTCGATTTTGTTCAGGGCTCTTCCGTCTCTGCTTATATCGATTTATAGCAAGAGGCATAGAGCGAATTAGTGAGTTTAATTCGCTCTATATATTCAAGAACTATGGCTCAGGCTTCTTTTATCTCATAGCTGTGAGCGATTTCCACACCGCCTTTCTCAAGCATAATCGAAGCAGAGCAATACTTTTCAGCAGAGAGAGAAACGGCTCTTTTTACTTGGCTTTCTTTAAGCTGCTCACCACTGACAATGAAGTGGATGCTGATCTTGGTAAAAACACTGGGGACTTCGTCGGCACGTTCTGCGTCGATAATTGCTTGGCAGTCAGTTACGTTTTGACGGGATTTTTGCAGAATGCTCATGACGTCAAATGATGTGCAGCCACCCAAACCTAGTAGCAGCATTTCCATAGGTCGAGGGCCTTGGTTTTTTCCGCCATGGTCAGGAGGGCCATCCATTACTATTTCATGACCTGAGCCTGATTGACCTACAAATTTGGCGTCACCGCCCCAATTAATTGTTACGTTCATGTGTGTACCTAATGAGTATTCGTAATGAGAATTGAATTAGCGAAATTGCGTCGAAGAAGTACTTAAAAAAGCGAGTAGAGGACTGTTGGTTCCTCGAATGTCACTTGCTCTAGTGTGTATGTTACAAAATGAT
>NZ_LWGE01001159.1:0-4913 GCF_001635315.1 Oleiphilus sp. HI0123 | reverse complement strand
CGGAACGCCACCAAAACGCGCTCGAAAACTAATAGCCTCTCCATCAATTAACAGCTCATTAACCGCACCAGGACTAATATTGAGTATAATTTGCCCATTCGTGACATAGTCTTCTGGGACACTTACACCCTGGATACCGGCATCAACGACGATATACGGCGTCATGTCGTTATCCAAAATCCAATCATTTAGTGCTCGAACCAGATATGGCCGACTTGGAGTCATTCCGCTCACCCCTTTACTCATTATTTAGCGACTTAGTGTCGCATTTCTTTTTCTAGTTCAGACAAGCTAGCTTGAAAGGACTCACGCTGAAATATACGATCCATATACTTCGAAATCGGTTTTGCCTGGACATCATCTAACTCAATTCCCATTACCGGTAAACGCCACAACAAGGCAGAAACACAGCAATCGACAATGGTAAACTCTTCACTCATGAAGTAAGGCATTTCTGAAAAAATCGGCGCTGTAGCAATCAGGCTTTCTTTCAATTCCTTACGATACTCATTCGCCTTCGCAGCATGCGGATCAGCAAGAATTGCATCAGCCAGACGACTCCAATCTTTACGGATTCGGTACATCATCAAGCGGCTTTGCGCTCGAGCAACCGGATATACTGGCAACAAAGGAGGGTGCGGAAAGCGCTCATCCAAGTACTCCATCATAATATCCGACTCATAAAGTACTAAGTCGCGGTCAACCAAAGTAGGCAAGTCATTGTATGGATTATGATCAGAAAGCTCAGCAGGCTTGTTATCTGGGTCAACGTTAACAACGTCAACTGCGACACCTTTTTCCGCTAAGACTATTCTTACCCGGTGACTGTAATGGCTCTCACCATCAGAAAAAAACGTCATGGACGAACGTTTGGTCACAACACCCATATACTTACCTCAACCTTTAAATCAGATTTACTGCACTGATAGCACAGTTTTAAATTTGGGCAGAATTATACACGATTTACAAGCCAGTCGTGAAAATTCTCTTGGATAGAAACAAAAAAAGCCCTCCATGCCTACACATGGACGGCTTTTATTCTTCTTTCTAGCTAACTAGTGAATATCTCTCCAATACTCTTTGTTCAAGAAGTATGCAAAAACAAACAAAAACGCTAGGAATATAAGAACATTTCGGCCAAGTGCCTCACTTTGAAGCCTAGAAGGCTCACCAACATATTCTAAAAAGTTAACCAGATCATAGATCGCTTCGTCATATTCAGCAGGACTCAAGCTTCCTTCTGTCGCATATTCAGAACAACCACTACTCTTAACAATATTTCCGCTTAATGGATCAACAACAGGCTCAACACCTAACTCTGGCGCGACAGCACAAACACCCTGCAAACCAGCTAGTACGTGCGGCATACCCACATCTTTGAAAATTACGTTATTCACACCATAAGGGCGCTTTGAATCGGCGTAAAATCCACGCAAGTAGTTATATATCCAATCAGGACCACGCAAACGAGCACTCAAAGTCAAATCAGGCGGAGCACTACCAAACCAAACCTTTGCCTGATCTTCAGCCATGGAAATTTCCATTAACTGGCCGATCTTGGTATCACCTACGAGAATATTTTCTTCAAAAATATCATGAGGAATTCCTAAATCATCAGCAGCACGCTCATAACGAGCGTACTTCATTGAGTGGCAAGCAAAACAGTAGTTCACAAATAAAGATAAACCATTCTGTAAAGACTCATTATCTGAAATGTCTGTTTTGATGTGATCCATAGGCGCTGCAGGTCCACCTGCAGCAAAAGCACCTAAAGAAATAACAGAACAGAAAACCGCAATTAATAAATGTTTCATTATCCTGTCACCCTCTCTGGAACTGGCTTGGTTTTTTCAATCTTTGTATACCAAGGCATTAATAAAAAGTAGGCAAAATACACAGCAGTCAAAATCTGCGCCCATAGCGTTCTTTCAGGCGTCGCAACAACAACACCTAAATAACCGAGTATAGAAAATGATACGACTAACAACGCTAGCGCAACTTTACTGATCCAGCCTTTATAACGAATAGACTTAACAGGGCTCTTGTCCAGCCAAGGCAAGACAAACAGAATTGCTATTGCAGCACCCATCACAACCACACCCAAGAATGCATCAGGTACAGCACGAAGCATTGCGTAGAATGGAGTAAAGTACCAAACAGGAGCAATATGATCAGGCGTTTTCAGCGGGTTTGCTGGTTCAAAGTTTGGCTTCTCGATAAAGTAACCACCCATCTCAGGGAAGAAGAAGACAACACCACAGAATACAAACAAGAAAACAACAATACCGACAATATCGTGCACACTATAGAAAGGATGGAAAGGAATACCGTCTTTTGGAATACCGTTTTCGTCTTTATTCTGCTTTATTTCGATACCATCTGGGTTATTCGAACCCACAGTATGTAAAGCTAATACATGCAGAACAACCAATGCCAAAATAACGATAGGCAATGCCACGACATGCAAAGCAAAGAAGCGGTTTAGCGTGATACCTGAAATCAGGTAATCACCACGAATCCACAAGGACAAATCCTCACCAATGTAAGGGATCGCGCCAAATAGGTTTACGATAACCTGAGCACCCCAGTAAGACATCTGGCCCCACGGTAACAAATAACCCATAAATGCTTCAGCCATCAAAGCTAAATAGATCGTCATACCGAAGATCCAGATAAGTTCTCTAGGCTTCTTATATGAACCATACATTAAGCCACGGAACATATGCAGATAAACCACAACAAAGAATGCTGAAGCGCCGGTGGAGTGCAAGTAACGCAGCAACCAGCCATATTCAACATCACGCATAATGTACTCAACCGATGCAAACGCACCTTCAGCACTTGGGTTGTAGCTCATAGTCAACCAAATACCAGTAAGAAGCTGGTTAACCAAAACAACCATTGAAAGCACACCAAAAATATACCAAACATTAAAGTTCTTTGGCGCGTAGTATTTACTCATGTGATTTTCGAATGCTTCAACAACAGGGAGGCGCTCGTCAATCCAGTTAATTAGCTTTTGCATTATGCCTGCTCCTCATCAACACCAATAACTACCGTTGCATCATCCAGGTACTTATAAGGAGGAATTTCCAAGTTCTTAGGTGCTGGAACCCCTTTATAGACTCGACCTGCCAAATCAAAACGAGAACCGTGACAAGGACAGAAAAAGCCACCTACCCAGTTAGCATCAAATTCTTGAGGCTTCACTTCTGGCACGAATTGTGGAGAACAACCTAGGTGAGTACAGATACCAACAATGACTGCATACTCAGGGCGCGAAGATCTAAACACCCCTTTAATATATTCAGGCTGCTGAGGTAACTCAGACTGAGGGTCTCGCAACTCATCAGACAGCTTTTCAATATTATCAAGCATCTCTTGAGTTCGACGAATAACCCAAACAGGTTTACCTCGCCACTCAACAGTCATTCTCTGACCTGGCTCCAACTTTCCAATGCTTGCTTTAACTGGCGCACCGGCAGCTTTTGCTTTTGCACTTGGATTCCAAGACGCAACAAACGGAACCGCTGCTCCAATTGCCCCTACCCCACCAACAACGGAGGTAGCACCGATTAAAAATCGGCGTCGGCCAGCATTAACGTCGCCATCACTCATATAGGCATCTCCCAATATTAACTACGTACCAATATTTACGTAGTAGTTTAGTTATGATGACCCAGCAACATCTACACCAGTATAAGTAACTTATACCTGCGTAAATAACGCCCAATCACTTTATCTTATCGACACTAGACTAAAATTTTAGACCGCGCACTTCAAAACCCACAGATAGTAATTAAATTGACCTGCCGCTTCAACAACTTTCGCTACAATATCCCTAATAAAAATAAGGATTAACATAAAAAAAAACGCCTGCCAGCATAACCGACAAGCGTTTCTTGAATAAGGCGTATTAACGCTTTGAGAACTGAGGCTTCTTACGCGCTTTGCGTAGACCAACCTTCTTACGCTCTACTGCACGCGCATCACGAGTAACCCAACCTGCTTCACGCAGTGCTGGACGCAACGTTTCGTCATACTCCATTAGAGCACGAGCAATACCGTGACGAATCGCACCAGCTTGACCAGTTGTACCACCACCTTTTACAGTGATTTTTACATCAAGCTTATCGGCCATCTCTACCAACTCTAGAGGCTGACGAACAACCATCTGAGCAGTCTTACGACCAAAAAACTGATCTAGTGCACGGCCATTGATCTCAATATTACCGCCACCAGATTTTAGAAATACGCGCGCCGCAGAAGTTTTACGACGACCAGTTCCATAATTATATGTAGTTGACATAATCGCCTTCCGTTAAATATCTAAAACTTGCGGTTGTTGTGCAGTATGAGGATGAACATCACCAGCATACACTTTTAGCTTTCTGAACATTTCACGACCTAGAGGTCCGCGTGGCAACATGCCTTTAACCGCACCTTGAATAGCACGCTCAGGAGCTTTATCGATCAATTTTTCGAAAGAAATCGACTTAAGACCACCGATATAACCAGTATGTCTGTGATAAATCTTATCTTTAGCCTTGTTACCTGTTACTGCAACTTTCTCTGCATTAACAACAACAATGTAATCACCTGTATCAACATGAGGTGTGTATTCTGGCTTATGCTTGCCCCTTAAACGGCTCGCAATTTCACTTGATAAGCGACCAAGTGTTTTGCCTGTAGCATCTACTACATACCAGTCACGCTTTACGCTTTCTGGCTTTGCACTTAACGTTTTCATTTATTCCGCCTTTAGCTCCAATGAGCCTTTACAAAATCCAAGTTCGATGGCAATTTCGCCATTCGGATGTCACGAATTATCGCGGTTTCACATATTGAGACGGGGCTGTACTCGCAAAGCTACACCGATAATTTTAGGGCGCGCAGTATAATATAATTAAACA
>NZ_LWGE01001158.1:0-4822 GCF_001635315.1 Oleiphilus sp. HI0123 | reverse complement strand
TGCCAAACGGGCCCTTGGCCAATGGTTCCATTACTAATTATTCCCGTAACGAAACACGCGCTGTTGAGATCGCGATCGGTATTAGTTACTCTGACAATATAAGAGAAGCAAAAGAAGCAATGGAATTAGTGTTGCGAACCGATCAGCGGGTGCTTGATAATAAAAATAATTTGGTAGGCGTATCGAATTTAGGTGACAGTTCGGTTGATTTTCTGGTTCGTGCTTTTGTTCGCTCGGAAGACTACTGGAGCTTTTACTTTGACGCGAGACCGTTACTTAAGCAAGCTGTTGAAGAAGCTGGTGCAACAATACCTTTCCCTCAGCGCGATATTCATTTGCTCAAAGAAAGTGCCTAAATATAGTTACATATACGAATTAATAGTTTTAGATAAATGAGAGTTCTGGAGAACTGATTATGAAGAAGAATTTACTACTTGCGGGTGTCCTTGCTGCTGGCGTATCAACTGCAACTGTCGCTGACGAATATCCAAATTTTGAGGCATTTTTAGGGGGGGCTTTTTACCACCATGATGACGACCGCTCATTTGATGACGCATTTAGCCTGGAAGGTGGTATTGAACTTCCTGTAAACGAAGTGATGTCTCTTGAAGCATGGTTATCTGCTTATGAGGTTGAAGGGAAATATAGTGGTGCTGAGCTTGATGCAGAGCGCATCAATCCCGGTCTGTTGTTCCATTTGAAGCGTGGTGATGTGCGTCCATTTATTTCTGCTGGTTTCAGTCATTTAGAATATGAAACAGAGGGTGGCGATGACCACAGTGAGTCATTGATCAATTTAGGTGTGGGTGTTAAAAAGTACTATGACTCAAACTTGATTCTTCGAGCTGAAGTGCTTGCGATGAATAGCCTGGATAACGAAGTGCTGGATGTTGGTGCTCGCTTAGCTGTTGGTTATGCATTTGGTCGTGATGTCGCGCCAGCAATGATGGTGGAAGCACCTGTCATCACTCCTGTTAAGCAAGTGGTTCAGAAGCAAGAGCCTGCTCCCGTTAAAGAGGAAGTTAAGCCAGCGCCAGTTCAAAAGGTAGTGATCAAAGATTCTGACAAAGATGGCGTAGCGGACAACATCGATAAGTGCGCGGGTACTAATGCTGCGTTTAAGGTCGATGCGTCGGGATGTCCCGTCATGCTGACAGAAACTGTTTCTATCCAGATGGATGTCAAGTTCCCGTCAAATAGCTCTATACTTTCTAAGGATAACTACCCGGAAATCGAGAAAGTTGCCGAGTTTATGCAGCAGTTTGAGAAAACTGTTGTGACCGTAGAAGGGCACTCTGATGATCGCGGTAATGATGCATACAACAAAGCTTTATCGCAGCGTCGTGCAGATTCTGTAAGTAAGGTTTTGACTGATAAGTTTGGTTTGCCTGCTGCTCGTGTTAAGTCTGTAGGTTTTGGTGAGGAGCAGCCTATTGCTGATAATGCTACATCTGAAGGTAGAGCGGCTAACCGTCGTGTTGTAGCGGTAGTTGAATCAAGTATTAAGAAGGCTGCGACTAAATAAGCGCTTAATCAATATCGGCCTCATGGTTTGAAGGCCGATCTCTATCTTAAACCGCTCTGCACCGAAAAGTGCAGGGCGGTTTTTTGTGAGTGAGGGATAGTTTTAATTCTTCAGAAGGCGTTTTGAGTTAATATTTTTAGATCGAAGCGCTAACTGCCTAGCAAATGCGACAAAAGCGCATGGAATTGTATGAGATTCCTTGGTAAGTTTGCGCCTTAAAAGTAACGGGAATTGCATTAACAGTTAATCAGCGTCACCGAAGTTTGTACGAACGTATCAAGTTCTTTCCAATTATAATCTACGTGAGTTGTGGTGCGCGATTTAAGGATAGCCGAAACATGAACTTTAAAATCATACTTGCCTTATTGGCTTGCTTTTTAGCTCACCCCGTGAGTGCAGAATTTATTCGAGATGGTGAATTATATCTTGGTGCAGCAGGGTATTTGTTCGACTCAGATCGCAATCTTGAGGAAGGGCTTAGCTTTGAAGCTGGGTTTGAGCGACCATTAAGTAGTGACTTATCCTGGGACCTGTGGTTTTCCATGTATAACGCTGATGGCAAAAGGGGAGGTCCTGATAGCCGGACTAAACGTTTGTCTCCAGGCGTGCTCTATCACCTGAATGAGGGTAACACCCGAGCTTTCTTATCGGCGGGCATGGGCCATCAGAAGTTTGACTTGAAAAGTAGCAGCAAAGTAAAAGAAACTGCAATTCACTTGGGCTTAGGAGTAAAGGCCTATCAGGATACCAACTATATTTTTCGTGGTGAACTGTTAGCTTTGCATGGTGCCGATCATGAGCAAACAGACTTAGGTGTCAGAATGACTTTGGGTTATTCATTTGGTCGAGAGTTTATTCGAGAGGCTCCAGAGCCTGAACCAGAGCCAATTCCGGAACCAGAGCCGGAACCGGAGCCAGAGCCCGAACCAGAACCCGAACCAATACCGGAGCCTGAGCCTGAGCCTGAGCCAGAACCAACTGATGAAGATTTAGATGGTGTATTCGATGATACTGATTTGTGCCCTGGTACAAACCCATCATTCCGTGTAGATGAAACGGGTTGTGCCGTCATGTTGACCAAGCAGGTTGCAATTACCATGGATATTAAGTTTGCAGCGAAAAGTGATGAGTTAACGCTAGAATACTACCCGGAAGTTAAGAAGATCGCAGACTTTATGAAAGAAGTCGTATCAACGACTTTGACGGTGGAGGGACACACGGATTACCAAGGCAGTCGTCGGTACAATCTGAAGCTATCTCAACGTAGAGCTGAGTCTGTTAGGCGAGTATTGGTTGACGAGTTCGGCATCGCTGAAGAGCGAGTTGCCGCAAAAGGCTTCGGTGAGGAGCAGCCGATTGCAGACAACGAGACTGAAGATGGGCGCGCTAAAAATAGGCGAGTGGTCGCAGTGCTTGAGGCTCAGGTGACCAAAGAAGCATTGCGTTAAGTCAGCTCTAGTCTTTAGAGCAATAGTATGAGGGTCTACATGGGTCGAAGTTTCGGTCTTGTAGGCCTTTTTTGTTTAATGTAGGGTCATAGCTGCTCGCTAAAGGAGTTAAGAGAAGAATTGTGAGGCGCAAATAGCGATGGAACAGTTTAATGTGGATTGCCTGGTGATCGGAGCTGGAGTTGTTGGTTTAGCAATAGCGAGGCGAATAGCTCTTGAGGGTCGGGAAGTTTTGCTCGTCGATAAAGAATCCAGCATTGGCACGCAGACTTCTTCACGCAATAGTGAAGTGATCCATGCAGGAATATATTACCCAAAAGGTTCCTTAAAAGCTCAGCTATGCGTGGCTGGGAAAGAAATGTTATATGACTATTGTGCTAAGCATCACCTTCCTTTCAAAGCTTGTGGAAAATTGATTGTTGCGACAAGTGATGATCAGATAGCTCGTCTTCAGGAAATTAAAAACCAAGCTCAACTTAATGGTGTAGACGATCTTCGCTTCATCGGTTCTGTAGAACTTAATAAGCTAGAGCAAGCGATAGTGGGTAAAGCAGCCTTATTGTCGCCTTCGACAGGCGTTTTGGATAGTCATGCCTATATGCTTCAATTGCAGGCTGATCTTGAGGCAAACGGTGGTCAGTGCGTGTTTAACTCAGAGCTCCAGATAACCGGGCAGGATGAGGGTGGAGTTGAGCTTACTCTCAATGGCGGGGAGGCTCTGATAAGAACGAAGTGCTGCATCAACTCTGCAGGTCTAAATGCTCAGCCTCTTGTTAATGATTCTCCAGCCATTTCTATTGCCGAGTTACCGAAAGCTTTCTTTGCCAAAGGAAGTTACTTTGCTTATAGCGGCGCAGCTCCTTTTGATCATTTAGTCTATCCGGTTCCTGAGCCGGGAGGTCTGGGTGTTCATCTTACGCTTGATATGCAGGGAGCTGCTAAATTTGGCCCGGATGTTGAGTGGCTGGACGTGACTGATGTTGAGCACATTGACTATAAGGTGGACCCGAAAAAACGGGAGCAGTTTTACGCAGAGGTGAGTAAATATTGGCCTGAAGTAGAGCTCGATAAAATGCATGCTGATTACTCCGGTGTCCGGCCTAAAATTGTCCCTCCCGGAAACATGGCAGCTGACTTTTCCATACAAGGGCCTGCTGATCATGGTGTAGCAGGCTTAGTAAACTTACTTGGAATTGAGTCGCCAGGTTTAACATCTTCTTTGGCTATTGCAGAGTATATTTACTCTATTCTGAAGAAAGAAAAACTATAACATTACTCTTTATGGCTATTTGCCTAGCTGGCTTTTGGTGTTCTGGCCAGACTCCAGATATCAACGCGACTCGCCCCTTTATCAAGGAGTAATTGGCTACATATTTCGCTGGTCGCTTTTGTGGTCACGACGTCATCAACTAACACAATGTGTTTGTCTTTGACTACTTGAGGGTTATCTATAGTAAAACATCCTTTGAGGTTTATTAGTCGCTGAACTTTGTTAAGACTTTTTTGGTCGGCGCTCATCTTGGATTTAACTATCAACTTTGTATTTACGGCTAACTTTTGATGTTTCCCTAACAGTACTGCTAACGATTCGGCTTGATTGAATCCGCGCTCTTTGAGTTTATCCCTGTGCAATGGAATGGGAACGATAAAGTCTGGTTGGGGAAGGTCCTTATGGTAGAGCTCTAGGTAACGACAAAACTCGAGACCTAAGCTCTTCAGCCAATATTGTTCTCCAGATGATTTAACTCTATAAATGATGCTATTGATCGGGAAGGAATAGTTGAATGGCGCCACACATGTCTTGAACGGGGGAGGACTGCTAAGGCATTCTCCACAGATAAGCTCTTTA
>NZ_LWGE01001157.1:0-6592 GCF_001635315.1 Oleiphilus sp. HI0123 | reverse complement strand
AGTATCGGCAGAAAAGGAACACGCAAAGACTTTTTCTCGACAAAGGCCTTCGCCTCCTCATACTCTGTTAGTAACTCTTCAATGGGAAAGCCCGCAACCGCTTTGATCGTTGACTTCGCAGATAAGCACACCCCTGCTCTAGCAAGCTCTCCTGTCTCAATCCCGGCTTCGAAGCCTCTCTCGTAAGCGTAATATGACTCTGTGACGTGTCCTTTTAGATGTGCAAGTGACACTCCAATTCCATTCCATGCAGAAGCGGAGTCCCTACAGTTCGGATTACTTTCCAGCCACTGCTTAGCTTTTTCACCAGCTTCATAGGCTGCCCCATACTCATCTCTTAACGCCAATAGCATGCCATAGGTAGTTAAGGTCACCGGTGTTGCATCAGTTCGACCATGCAGTGTTGCAGATATCAAACTAGCCTGAATACAAACAGAAGCGAATTCTATGCGTTGCATCAAAAAGCCAGCTAAACCGAAATTAACCAAAACATAATTAGTTAAGTGATGCGACCGATCTTTACATTCTGGCCAGTTTTCAAAATCCTTAATCGGACGCTTAGCCAGCGCATCCCTTAGTTGCGATGCTTGCTCTAACATGATGGCTTTGAGAGAACTTAGGTCATCAGGAATATCAATACCCAATATTGACAAAGCCTGCCGCCCCATTTCTAGCCCAAGTGCGTAGTCTGAGCGGCCTATGGCTTGCACAAGCAGGTAGGCAAGCAACTCCACCTTGTCTAAAGGATCAATAGCATTATCGACCAGCTGGGAGTAAAGTTGCTTAGATGCTTCAAGGTCTCCGTTTAAGTATGCAGCTTCCGCTTTGATTTTATAGAGCTTGAAGCACTTATCATAACTCTCAGCCCATGCATTATCGCCCAATAAAATTAATGCCAAGCTTGAGTATTGATCAGCAGCAAGCCACACACTTGATAGCTTGGCTTTCTCAGCAGCCAAAACATTAAGCTCGATCAGGTTTTCAATTTCCAACTGATCGGAAATAAGCGAGATGCCATGATTAAGCTGCTCCACAAGCTCAAACACCCGTTCTTCTTTTTCGTCATCACTATAAGTCTTATATAGACGCCAGCCTATACTCAGGTGAGTATCGACCCTCTCTTCCTCACCCAAAGACTCATACGCTGCTTGCAACATCCGATCATGAAGGAATTTACACGATGGGATAAAACTATGAATTGCGGTTTCATGGCTCCGCAATGAATAATACTGGCTAAGTAATTTTTGGGGTACCAATACACTTTCGCCGTACTCCCCTTGCAGTGTTTGCTGAAAGCCGCCGATTACAGCTAAAAACCAATCGCCCCCCTCCTGAACAAGCAAGCCTTCTTTTAATGCCAGCCACAAAGATTCAGCAACTTCCTCCATGGGTAAGTCACTGGCAACAGCCAATGTTTCCAAATCAAATCTGGTACCCACACATGCAGCTTTTTGGAGGAGCTTTTGGGTTTTAATCGGTAGCTCAGACATGCGTTCAAGCATGAGCTCGACAACATTATCAGTTATCGACTCTAATTTTATAGTCTCCAAATCCCAAGTCCAATAGTGCTCTGAAATATCAAACGTTACGAGACCTTTCCTATCAAGCGCTTTAAGGAACTCTATCGAGAAAAAAGGGTTGCCTCCTGTTTTTGAAACAACAAGATCTGCCAGCTCTTGAACATCGGCTTGGGTACGCTGAAAAGTATCCATAATTAGCAAACGTAACTGGCCTTTTTTCAGCGGTTTTAGTTTTATATGTTGCGCCTCAAACTTTCGAGCGGCAACTTTGTTTAACATGCTTTGAGCCGGGTGCTGGCTATCAACTTCATTATCTCGATAAGCAAGTAATATAAGAAGGCGACAACCAGGTTCACTGAGCAACTCCGGTATCAGATGCAAAGTTCCGCGGTCTGCCCATTGAATGTCATCAATAAAGATAACCCAGGGCTTATCTTCTGTAATGGTTTTAATGAAAGCCTGAAAAACTAGCACGAAACGAGCAAGCGTCTCTTGTGCACCAAGAAGCAAAGGTGCCTCGTGTTTGCCGAAAAGCAGTTCCAATTCCGGAAGGAATTCAATTAACACTCTGACGTTATTACCCAAAGCTTCACCTAAGCGTTTACGCAGTGAAAGCAGCTGATCTTCAGGTAACCTTAGTTCTTGTTTTAGCCAGTTTGTCAGAGCTGCCTTAATCGCAGAGTATGGTGTATTTTGTTGGAATTGATCGAACTTACCGCTTATAAAGACGCCATTGCTCGCTGCGATGGGTTTGTACACTTCGTGAATCAATGCTGACTTGCCGATCCCTGAGTAACCGCAAACTGTCAGTAATTGGGGCCGACCTTGTTTCGCTTTATCAAAGCTTTCAAGCAAAAGGCCAAGCTCTTCATTTCGGCCATATAAGGTCTGAGGTATGCAAAAGCGACTAGATACATCGTTAGTCGCCAGCAAAAAATCATTTACCGTGCCATCTTTAACAATTGAACGCTGACAATGCAGCAAATCATGCTTTAGACCGAATGCGCTCTGGTATCTATCTTCAGCATTTTTCATCATCATTTTATCAATAATTGATGAAATAGCTGCTGGTAAAGCTGGCCTTTTAGTCGAAGCGCTCTGCTGTTGAGTCGCCATGTGGGCATACACTATACCCAGAGCATCATCAGCTTCGAATGGTAAGTCTCCCGTCAGAAGTTTATAGAAAGTTACGCCCAGAGTGTAAATATCACTTCGGTAGTCTATAGCACGGTTCATTCGCCCTGTTTGCTCGGGAGAAATATAACTTAAAATACCTTCAAGCTTATCAGGCTCGATAATGGCTGGCTGTTCGCGCGTTAATAATGAGGCCAGACCGAAATCGATAATTTGTACTCTTCCGGTATCCGGATTCAGAACGATATTTCCGGGATGCAAGTCTTTATGAATTACTTGAGCATGGTGAATCGCATCCAAGGCATCAGCGAGTTGAATAGCAATATCAAGGAATAGAGGAACAGGCAATTGATGGGAGTCTTGACTTTCAGCATAACGTTTTAAGTCCATGCCCGAATATCTTCCATCACCATACAAGGCGATAAAGAATCATCGATCAATTCCATTGCTTTAACGATGTTCGGGTGGTCAAACATCTGAAGAACTTCGTAGCTGAAAGCCATACGGGCACGCTGACTTTCTATATCGCAATTCTCACCGCAGGCACGGAGAATGACGCCCTCGCCTGTGGCTGCATTTTGGGCGCGAAATACCCTTGTTCCAACGCTTGAGAAAAGCGTTTCACTAATCGCATAATTAGGTATTTGGAACATACAACCTCATCGCCTGCTATCTTACTTATTCTTTTAAGTATAGCAGTCAAATCAGAGTAACCAGCATTATGGATGCCATGCAATAAGCACTGGCCAAATGACGCTCAACAGTTACTTAATCTGAAAGCTTATCGGTATTTCGATATAGCTGGCGACGTTCTTACCGTTGACTTGTGCAGGCTTAAACGTCCAGGAATCTTGCACAGTTTCCCAAGCGGTATAATCCAACACACCATAGTGGCTGCTTTGAATAATTAGTAAGCTCTCGACACCACCGTTGGGGTCGACATTCACTCCAATCACAACAGTACCCTGCCAGCCCCGTTTTGCAGCAATGGGAGGATATTTGGGTTCCGGGTTATCAGCACTTCCTAAAACATAGGAAGGTTTAGGTATTAACTCTAGCGCCTCAGGTTCCGTTTCCTGTACTTCTACAGGCTTTTCATCAGGTGGCTCATCGGCTTTCGTTTCGCTTGGTGGCTGATTGGGCTCAATAGAATTATTTTGCTCAATTTTTTGCTCGCTATAAAGGGCTCTAGTAGTCTCGACGGAACTCAGTACAACATCACGTATACTCGGTTTAACGATATCCTGTGATTTTGATTTCGGTACTTCGTCGGACCTGTCACTTTTCTCTCTCTTAGTCTTTTTTTGTTCAGACTCAAGTATGCTTTCCTTACTATTTTGCTTGTGTGTTTTTGGTTTTTCTGGGAGTTCCGGCCTCTTTTGTTCCACTTCACGAGGCATTTGAGCAGATACGTTTTCAACAATCTCCTTATCAGCGGGGTCCCCCTCCTCTTGCGAGGGTCTTAAGGAAACATTAACCGAAGTTTTTCCAATCGGCGCAAAGATTTCGTTCTGTCCTTCCCAAAGACTCAGCGCAATATGTGCCAAAAATGACAGTATAATCGCACCGGCTAAGGCTTTTCTTGGCCGAGAACTTGAACCACTAGCAATGGGTGAATCTATTGACAAGAACTTGTTTTCCATGGGTTGGGACTAAAGAAACGGAAACTGTGTGGAATAATACATTGAAATATAAACTTTTCTCTAAAGTTATCTATACTTTTAACCTGTAAAGAGATTGAAGACCACTTATTTACCAGCAGAAGTAGCGAGAAGAGAAGTTAAACATGGCAAACATATTAGTTGTTGATGACTCTGCATCAATGAGACAAATGATCAAATTCACCCTCGAGATCGCCTGACACAAAGTGACCGAAGCAACTGACGGTTTACAGGGTTTGCACCAAGCAAAAGATAATGCTTACGAGTTAATCATATCGGATGTAAATATGCCCAATATGAGTGGCATTGAGATGACAGCTGAGGTGCGTGCGCTTGGCTCGCATAAGTCTACACCCATTCTGTTACTCACAACCGAGTCAGGTCTTGATAAGAAAACCGAAGGCAAAAAAGCGGGAGCAACCGGCTGGCTAGTTAAGCCATTCGACCCGGAGCAGCTTACCAAAATAGTTAATAAGGTACTCTAGTCTATCGGGTACTCGTTAGCGGTTTGATGCTTCACAAATGAGCGTTTGTTTTTTAAGCACGCTCATTCTTTTTATCTCTACCTCTCTCTTAGTAGCCTCTGAGCGACTCTCAAAATCTTGAGAATAAACGATCTCTCTAGGTTCATGACCACGGAAAAACTTGGCGCCCTTCCCCGCCTTTTTCTCAAACATTTCGCAATGTTCTTTAAATCGCCGATCAATATCCGTGCTGATGCCGGTATATAGTTTTCCACAGGATGTTCGGATCATGTAGACCTGCCAAGACATCAATAAGCCTCTAAATTCATTATTCAGTTAAATATACACTAATTAACCACGGCGATGCGTAGCCGGAGTCATTCAGCTTATATCTTACACCACAACGACGCTCTGTTCTTGAGTGTACCCAAAGCAAGCACTATAATGCAGCCTCTGCAAACAATTGGATAACTCAATGTCGGATCAGCCTTCGCAAAACTCAGCAAATGACACCCAAGAAACAAGCCAGCTCGATGAAACGAAAAGGGCTGAATTCAACCGATTGTTTTGGCATAGCCGCCGAGGAATGCTCGAACTTGATGTGCTGTTAGTGCCATTCTTGAAAGAGGCCTACTCTACTCTTCCTGAAGATGACCAAGCCCGTTTTAGAAACTTATTAGATTGTGAAGACCCCGATCTTTTTGCTTGGTTTATGCGTAACGGAGCACCAGAAGACCCGGATCACGCTCGCATAGTTAAGATTATTCTTGACCGTGTTCAGCCAGACTAAAGTTCAGTTTATACCGTCCAAGTTACTTGCGGGAGTAATTTTGCTCCCGTATGCCGCGGCTATTTTTCTTAGCCTTACTCACGAAATTTATCTGCCGCTAAAAGTTTCTATCTGCTTGATATGCACACTAGCTGGTTTTTACCATCTGCTAAGTCGAGCTTTGCTTCGCTCTCGCTTTGCTATCACTTCCTTAGTTGTTTCCAACGAGAACCTTAGTATTTACTTTTCGAACGAAGATGCAATCAACGGACAAATACTTGGAAAAAGTTTTATCTCCAGATATCTTTGCTTACTTACGGTAAAACATGCTCCTCTTATTGATAGTCGCCTAGCCTTTATTAGTGCGTACACAAGTAAATCTCATATATTAGTTACACCTCTAAACCTTGAGTGTCCAGATTCATTTAGACGTTTTCGCGTCTTTAGCAAATTCGGCAATATCAATATAAAGCACCGCGATGCTGTATAATCGCTAAATACTAAAAAACTAATTACAACTGACAGTTACCACATTATGACTCACATGTTTATCAATCTACCCAGTCGTTTTATCAGCATCACTGGTGAAGACTCAGAAAAGTTTCTTCAAGGTCAATGCTCTACTGATATCAACTCCCTAGATTCGAACCATTTCTCTTATGGCACCCTGAACACACCCAAGGGACGTATATATGGCTTGTTTAAAGTTGTACGGATTTCAAATGGTTTATTGCTGTCCGTAGATGAAAGCTGCTTTGAACATATCCTCAAGACCTTAAGCAAATACGCAGTTTTCTTTAAGTGCGAACTCAAAGAAGCTAACTTTCACTCTTATGGTTGTAGCACGCCATCATTAGCAGTTATATGTGAGCGCTACCCTGAATTGGCCGCATTAAAAGCCCCCGAAGACAATTCAAACAAAGCAGGTGATGACAACACCCTGTTAATAAGACTACCCGGTAAGCAAGGCCTTTTGGAGTTCTGGTCCCAACAAGTACCCGATGACAGCTGTTCAGATACTGAGGCCCTTGAAAACTGGCTGGC
>NZ_LWGE01001156.1:0-7187 GCF_001635315.1 Oleiphilus sp. HI0123 | reverse complement strand
GCAAAATAAACAAACCATGCTGATTAACGAACGACAGCTCAATATGATGAGCGCCGAAGACCGAAAGTTCTTGAAAGAACAGATGCATAAATTCTTTAATAATGAAGACATTGAAAGCATAGAGGGCTATGTTACGCCTACAAAATAATCAAAATTTACGTTTGTGATTTTTTTTTAGTTTTAGCTCTTGACTCATCGAAACGAAACAGGTTTAATACGCCCCCGTTGCAGACATACCGAGACGCAACAAGTTGTACCAGTGCAAGATCAAGCACTTTAAATAATTGATATGCCCGGTTAGCTCAGTCGGTAGAGCAGAGGATTGAAAATCCTCGTGTCCTTGGTTCGATTCCGAGACCGGGCACCATTATTCGAAGAACCCGATCATCGCAAGATGTTCGGGTTTTTTCTTGTCTGCGATTTAGCCCAACCGTAAAAATATCGGTTGAATTATCACTTTCTGAATCGACAAATTTTAACTAAACACTTTTCTGTTTCAATTCATCTATACATCACAGTTTTTTACGTCATACTAAGACAATGCAACATAATTCTGATGATTTTATAGCCCCAGCTTGCCACGAGCATATCCAAATTCTTTATCAAGATGAGCATTTATTACTCATTAACAAGCCAAGTAAATTGCTAAGTTTGTCAGGAAAGAACCCACTCAATATTGACTCAGTTCATTACCGGCTCGTTAAAGACTTCCCAAACGCTAGGCTGACTCACCGGCTCGACTTCGGTACTTCAGGTATTATGCTGATATCACTTAGCAAAAGCGTTAATGCTCATATTGGAAAACAGTTTCAGGCAAGGTCGATAAAAAAGTCATATTGCGCGATATTAGAAGGCACACTCGAAAAAGATGAAGGTACGATTAGCTTTCCAATCGCAAAAGATGTGGCCAATTTTCCATTCCAGAAAATCTGCTACGAAACAGGTAAAGAGGCGATAACAAAATTTCAAGTTATTGAGCGCTACCTGAACCCTGACTTGACCAAGGTAACATTCACACCATTGACAGGACGAACCCATCAACTGCGAATTCATAGCCGCGAAATCTTACACCCTATTATTGGCTGTGACTTATATGCAACAGAGCGTAGTAAAGCAATGGCTGACCGCCTAATGCTACATGCAACAACATTGGAGTTTGTACACCCTATTTCAGGAAAACAAATAAAGGGCTTATGCCCCTCTCCATTTTAGCCGATACTAAACGCTGGAATGATATTCATTAACTCTACTCTTTCCCTTGAGTTAGTGCCGCTCCCCACAAGCAAAAAGTATGAGAAAAATCACTTTTCACTATTAAAAAAAATGAACATTCCCGTCTCACCCTCTAAGCTAGACCCTCATCAAAGCAAAGGAAAATTCTGTCCCGGTATTTAACTGAGATCTGACGCTAATGATACTGTCATGCAATTCAAGTATCTTCTGAACGATACTTAGACCAAGGCCAGCGCCGTCTTTCCTAAGCTCAGGATTTACTTCTGACGTAGACTGGTAGAAACGCTCAAAAACATAAGGGATATCTTCGGCAGCGATGCCACGGCCAGTATCAAAAACACCGACTTGAACGCCGCGTCCTTCTAACTTCAGTGACAAGGTAACTTCACCACTTTCTTTACTGTGAGAGATAGCATTATCAATCAGGTTCTGGAGCACCCTCTGCATAAGAGAAATATCGGCATTCACCAAAACATTCTCATCAGGCACTTTTGCGATCAATTCAAGCCCCTTTTCTTGCGCTCGTAATTCATAGTCTTGTCGCACATCGTAAACAAGCTCAGTCAAGGAGAATATCTCGTATTGTGGCTGAACCCTCCCCGCTTCTAGTTTAGATAATTCAAATAATTGACTAACTAAATCCCTTAAACGCTTGCTATGACGATGCGCCACTTCCAAATATTTTCTCTGCTTAGCAGAGTCTAGCGTCTCGGACTTGATAATGAGTGTTTCCAAATAGCCCTGCATGGCTGCCAATGGCGTTCTTAAGTCGTGAGAGACATTAGATATTAACTCCCTTCTTAAGCGATCACTTTCAGCGAGTTGATCAAACTGGCTTTGTATTCGTTGGCGCATAAGCGAAAAGGAACTCGATAAAACTTCAATTTCATCACTGTTACTCCTTAATTCCCAAGCATCACTTGTGCCTAGCTCAGCCTCACGATAAGTTCGAATTTCCTGAGCCAGCTTCCTCAGTGGGCTAGTAATTCGCTTGAAAGATAACAAAGCTGAGAAAACGAAGAATAGCGATATTGCGCACATCGCTCCTAAGACAATGCGAATGATATGGCTGCTTTGCAGTGATTCGGCTATCGAGGCAGACTCATGACTAGCGAGCACGATATACAGAAAGCCTTTCTGCTTACCCTGAAAGAAGACAGGCGCGGCAGAGAATATATTGAGTTTATCAGGCTCTCTTGGATTACTCCCCAAGACTGCCTCATTCCCCTCACCCTTTAGCCATGAGTCTATTGCCCGTACATTGACCTGACCTTTATCGATTGAGGCGTCGGGTAGCGCATGCCCTAATACTTGACCATTATTATCCAACAAATAAACTTCAACACTTGGATTGATCATCATGGTATTGATTGCGATCCCCTTAAGTGCCTTTTTATTGATATTAAGGCTGCCATTTTCTCGCTCTGCTTTGTCTAAAAACAAAGGCTCAGATAAATGATCCAGTATGTACGGTGCCAAGTCACGATGGAGCCGCTGGGTAACTTCTTGATGATATTTATCACTGCTCCATAGCGCTAAGACAAAGAACATCCCTGTCACAAAAATACCGATGATAGATATGGTGACAGCCAGCTTTGTATAAAACGGCAGCTTTCGTCTCATCGCACCCTTTTCAATGTTCTTACTCTCCAAAACGATAACCCACCCCCCAAATTGTATTAATATATACAGGGTTTGAAGAATCCGATTCCAGTTTTGATCGCAAGCGATTTATATGAGAGTTAACGGTATGCTCATAACCTTCGTGACCATAACCCCAAACCTTGTCAAGAAGCTCACTACGTTTAAAGACCTTTCCCACATGAGATGCAAAGAACCAAAGTAAATCGAATTCTTTCGCTGTTAGATCTAGCGTCTTTTCAGCTAATTTTGCTTTTCTAGAAGAGGAATCTAAAGAAAGGCTAAGATAGCTCAATACACTCGCTTCAGGTCTTGGTTTCTCACTCTGGGCAGACCGTCTAAGCAATGCTTTTACTCTTGCCTTTAGTTCGGCCACACTAAAAGGCTTAACTAAGTAATCATCAGCACCAATCTCTAGACCTAAGACTCTATCCAACTCAGTTGAACGGGAAGTCACCATCATCAGCGGCACATAAATTTGTGAGACTCGAAGCATTCTACATAGCTCCAAACCGTCTATGCCTGGCAGTTGTAAGTCTAAAATAATGGCGTTCCACTGCTCTGATCTCGCTCGCTGAAAACCCTCAACGCCATCACTAACAACTAAAATATCGGCGTTTAAGTCTCGAAGGTGAAGCGACATAAGGTCTGCGATATCGGGGTCATCTTCCACAATCAGAAAACGCTTTCTATCAAGGTCAGAAAGAACATCAACCGCTTGTAAACTTTTACTCTCCATATGAAGGTTCATACTCTGCTCCCTAGCATTCATCATAAGCCTGTTTGAGACCATAAAAACGAGGAGCAGAGCTGAGGCTACTAAGCTTAAGAATAACAACATTCAAAAGCCCTCAAACAACGTGCGCTAACGAATACGTTCCACGCGAACACCCACAGCCGGGTTATCCCAACGGTGAACCTCACCTAAGGTTGAGCTTGATAAACCGTCGTCCTGAGTCACAACACCTGGGTGCAGATATACTGCGTCCCGAACATCATCACGAGCAACATTGAACCCTTCACGATCGCCACCTTGTGCTGCAGGCCCGGGAATTGTGTCTGCTGTCTCGGTGTTCGCTTCAGTGCCCGTATCATAGGTCAGCAATTCAAAACTCATACTCTCGTCAATCTCTAGTGCGCTAATTGCTTTACCGTTTAAAGCTGCAATAGCATCATTCGAGTTAACCAACATAGACACAACACTCAGTGATAAAGTTCCCAAGTATTTTTCAGAAGTTTGAACCTGAAACGACTCATACTCTCCTGGCGCTATAATTCCAGCACCAGACTCAGCAAGATAAACGTAAGAATCGTCAAGCGATGAGGATAAGAACAGGCTGTTGTCTCCCCCTTCAGCTAGTAACTCGAGTTCATCACTCGCCCTATGACCCGTCTGAAAACTCTTCCATTGGGAATCGTGCAATAAAACTGCAGCAGGCGATAAAGGCTGACCAGCCGTCAAGTTGCTCACTGTAACTTCAAACTCAAGCATGTCATCCTGCTTAGAGTCGTTATCAGAACACGCGGATAGAATTAGCGATGAGGCCAGCAGGGCTCCACTCATCAACTTCTTATTGATAGAAAAATAACCGTTCATAGCTCTGCCCTGTATTCGCTTACCGTTACAGTAATCTTGGCAATTGGGTTCAACCATCTGTGAGTAGTACTATCTAAATCTGAAACACCTCCATCAGCATCCAGATCCCCCAAAGCACCACGATGGATATGAACATAACCTTCAGCAGTGGCAACAATACCAGTACCATTTTCACCTAGGGTCGCTGCAACCAGCCCAGGAGCAGGAAAACCGGCCTCGCCTACCGCACCACTACCCACCACTTCGTCATTGGCTTCTGTACCTGCATCATAGGCTTTGGCATAGTATGTATAGGTTCCGGATTCACTGGGTATCTCGATTCCATTCAGAGCAATAAAGCCATCATTACTAGGCAAGATCATACCTACAACACTAAGCAGAACATTGCTTGTGCCATCGGTATTCAAGCTTGTAGAAGTCATTGATCCGGGTTCAAGAAGTCCCGAGGCAGGGTTATTGGATTGCACAGCGCCTAGCGCATCTAAACTGGCTTCAATTCCGCTTAAATCACCACCTTCTGCCATTGCCTGCAAATCATCTGATGCCACGCTTCCAAGTTCAAATAACGACGAACCTTCAGGGTGAGCTGTAACAGCCAAGGGCGTAAAGAATATTCCTCTGGTCAGGTTTTCGATAGTGACATCCACTTCTGCGGCTTGCACAAAAGGAGCACTAAAAGCTGGAAGTAAAAGCCCCAGCGCAATTTTTTTGATACTTGAGTGAGTTTTTTTCATGTCAGTTTCCTCCGGAAAACATTTATGTTGTTTTGGTGGAAACATTGTTACGCATAGGCTCAGCTACATTCCTCACGAAAGTATCACGAAAGAGTAATTAATTTATCGCTCAGCTTTTTTCTATAAACTTAACACTATGAAAGAATCACGATTGCACTATTGACCCCCTGTTAAGATGCGCCTATTATCCCTCGCGCTTGGAAGCCATCGATACTACTAAAACTACAACACGGACGTGAAAGCCAACCCTCTATGCGACCTTGCTAGAAACCTTGGCCACCATATACTCCGCGATACAATCCTTCAGCATCATACGTAATTTTCTAGGGACTATCAGCCTCCCACTGCATTCGCTCGCCTATAGGACGCCATATACATTTCCGGTACCTTACGAGCGAGTCGAGGCTGAACAATGACAGGAGAACGGATATGTCAACACTCAACAAAAAGATTGCAGCCCATCTTGAGGAGCAATTTCCCCCTGAGTTTGATGAGAAGTGGGTAAGTAAATTACTAACCGATAAAGAACCCAAAGTAAAAAAAAGAGTCACTAAACGAAAGACACCTGATCATGAAAAAGCTCTTCTAAAAGATATCGCACTGATCGAAGCCGAGATAAGAAAACAAAAGATAATCAGAAAAGCTAATTCAAGCAAAGCAGTAAAAGCAAGGAAGCCGGTTTCCAAACCTCCTCAAAAAACAAATGAACCTGAGTCCATGAGCGCTATCGAAAAGCAAAAAAAAGCACACATAAGTAAAAACCAAGCAGGCCTTGATTCAAACAATACACCGAACAAAAGAAATTCTCGCCGCCTTCTATCACGCCTTAAAAAACGTTAAATCAAGCTGACTCCTAAATTGATATATAAGCCCACTGAACTTAATTGGGCTTATATATCAATCAGCATATACGCCTATACAGCACCCTGCTTTCCGAAGAACTGCCCCACATTAGTTCAAGCCTCTTCCACCAAATTTATCGCGCCTCAAAACAAAGCTTGCGTCAAAAACAAAATTAGATCATTGTGCAATATATAGCACTTTAATTTTTTCATCAGTCAACAAAAGTGAACCAGAGCTCACATTACACTGTAAACAAAAATGTTACGAATTGTTAATCTCGGTACCCTAAAATGCTTCACGAAACTAAATTCCCACTCATAAAAGCTCATTTTGCCCGAAGATTAAAAGAACTAAGGAATGCCTACGGTCTAAAAAGAGGCACACCATTAAAGCAGCAAGAACTTGCTGAGGCGATTGGCGTTTCACGACGGGTCTATATCGATTGGGAGAACCCGACTAAAACAAATTCTGTTCCAACAGACATTAATAAGCTGATTGCTCTGTGTGAAATTCTAGATACCGACCTGATATACCTATGCACGGGGCTTTTTGATGGCCAAAAAGAGCGTAAGCATCAAGATAATTACGTAAACGTTTACTCTAGATACAGCCAAAACCCCGATTTCTACCTAATGGTGAACTTTTTAATGCGCTGGGATGATGAAGTACTTAAGAAAATGACAGCCTATTTTGAGAGTTTAACTGACTTCTATGAGGGGCAACCTTTGATAAAGTAGGGCTAAGAATAAGCCCTACATTAGGCGCTCTTACTGGACTTCGTTAATAGTTAGCCAATAAGCCAGAACACTTCTTAATTGACGGTTCCAATTGGTAACATCCAGATCCTGCCGCACGCAACTCCTTGCACCAATGCGGTAGGCCTCTTTGATTTCATTTTTTGAAAACCCTGCAGAAATCAAAACAATCGGCACAGAGTGAAAACGCGCCTGGTTCATCAGTGACTTGATCACATCAATACCTGTAAAGAACGGTAGCTTGTTATCTAAAATAACCAAATCTGGCGTGCGACTTCCAGGGTCACCCAGTACGTCAATCGCCTGCGCACCATTCTGCAGCATGCATAAATCAACTTCCTGCTCGTGCTGTTCGATAATCCTAGTGACCAAGAAACTCTCGTC
>NZ_LWGE01001155.1:0-2074 GCF_001635315.1 Oleiphilus sp. HI0123 | reverse complement strand
TACGCATACGATACAAACTTCCGCCTGCACGGCCTTGTGGAACAGAGCGCTCGATATCGCGAACAATATAAGCTTCACCATTCATTTCAACGGCAGCGTTCTTCTTAATTTCACTTGCTTTAGGCATTCGTTTTAACTCCTGAATATTGTTTTGGCGCTATTATAGTCGGGTAAACTTGGAATTGATAAGGTGAAGTAATAAAAGAGTTTCATATCTATCTCTATAAGCAACGTTATTTTGCATGATACACAAACTTAAATTTAATGACCCAATATGTGTAAAATAGCCGCCCCAACTCACAGGAAATATTAATGATCTTTGGTTTGCTAATTTTATGTGCGATAAGCATCTTCGCTTCATTAGTCACTGAACTGTTTAACATTCCGGTACCTGGTGCGATTCTAGGCCTGCTGTTATTGACCGGTATATGTGTATTACGGGGCAAAACAGGGGCCTCTTTAGACTGCTCCAGCCAAGTACTGACTATTCTGATTCCTTTGCTAATCATGCCTTCGTGTATTGGCATTATGGATCACTGGCACCTGATAAAAAAAGAATGGCTAGCGATTCTGATAGCAATTTCCAGCAGCGTTATCTTTACCCTAGTGACCACGCCTTGGCTGATCGAAAAGCTAGAAAAAAGCCAAGAACTTGAGGAGTCTTAGCGGTGGAACTAATGTCTGAATTTAAGCTCCCCTACTTCTTTGACCTGTCTATGATATTAACAACAGCAGCCGTTTACTGGGCAGTCAGAAGAATTTACCTTAAGTCAGGCCTTCACCCTTTATTGCAACCTGTACTCCTCGGTTCAGGGACCATGATCGCGCTGCTCTTAACACTGAATATTTCGTATCAAGATTACTTCGAATCAGTACAAATAATTCATTGGTTCCTGGCGCCCTCAATTGTTGCTTTAGCCATCCCCTTATTTTATGAAGGCCGCCATATGCGTTCAAAAATAAAGACTCTCATCGCCCTAATATGCTTGGGAGGTTTTTTGACGGTATTGCTTGCGGTAGGCGTTTTACTTTTGTTCAAAGCAAGTGACGAGTCAATTCTTGCCATGCTCACCAAGTCGGTCACCACAGCGGTTGCTGTGCTGGTTTCAGAAGAAACTGGCGCGGTCGCATCTTTAGCAGCTGGCTTTGTAATGATTACCGGCGTTTTTGGTGCAGTCATTGCACCGCTTGTGTTCAAACGCTTTAATATTACAAATGACGAGGAAAAAGGCCTTGCCCTAGGGCTCAGCGCACATGCCATTGGCACGGTTAAAGCTTTTGAAATTAGTTCCAAGTGCGGCGCATATTCGATTCTTGCAATGATCGTCAATGGCATTTTTACCGCGATCTTACTGCCATTATGCTTCTGGTTGTTCTAGCAGCACACTCCTGGTTCATCGCTGAGATGGCACTCGGGAAATAACGACTCTTAAGACCTTGATAATCAGAACGCTTTTCTAGCATACCCGGTTACTTCACTCACGCCCATCTCTCGACCGAGCACCGTCAATGGATGCACGACTACAAGCCCTTTCACAGACTTCTTGAGTTTACCCATGTCTGCCTGCTCTTCTTTGAGAAGCGCTCGATGAAACTTCATTGCCTTAAGTTGAGCGCATTTACTACTTACATCTGAAGCTTTAGCCTGCTTTAAAGCAGAAATCTGTTTATTGATAGACTCGATATCACGCTTTGTTTGCCCGACCAATACCTGATTAAAACGCTTCTCTGCAGCCACTAAGGTATTCCGTTTTTTGTCTAAGGTATTTTGTAGTGCTTGAAGGTCTTGCTTGAAACTCATGATAACTCCTGGCGCAAAGGGAACTACTGAATATTAGACGCAGTAGTCAAAGGGAGCGAGATTGTACAGTAATTAACCAAAGGATTCGATCACAATTCAAATAACCCGAGCCTCCAGCAATAACAACGAGCCAAAAACTAAAAATTAGTGCATATACTCTACTACTAAAAATTAATGTGATGAACATCTCGTACTGTGAAGTTACGCACCAAAAATGTTTATAGTTTGCCGTATCTTGCGGCACAACAAGCCCCATACGGGATATTGTGATTT
>NZ_LWGE01001154.1:0-5709 GCF_001635315.1 Oleiphilus sp. HI0123 | reverse complement strand
TTAAGTATGTCGAAAACAAGAGCGCTGAACTCTTCGCAGATCTTAAGGAAATCACCCTTACCGCCCTGTAGACAAGCACTAAACTGCTCTGCATTGCGTGGAAGCTCTCCATTAAGGAAGTGCAAACATATTGCCGCAATCAGAAAGTCATCATAAAGTGCGCTGGCTTGCCCGACAGGTGCATAAAGCAAGCCTAGCTTTTGGTAGTTTTTAATCGCTTTTTTGAATTGCGAGCGAATACCTTGGAGCTCAAAGCTTAGTAATCGCGCAATTCCAATTCGCGTAATCGCCTCGGCACCTAGCTTATCATTACAATGAATGAGCCTGATGTGTGCTCCACAATCTTGAAGCGCCGGGTATTGCATCATTTCAATACCCGCTTGTTTTATTATCTGGGATTGTTTGAGCTCGCCAAAGTCCCAGGCAGTAATATCAACTTGTTTTTCAGGTCGGTTCTCTTCCAGTTTTGCGGCGTTTTTTGCCAAATGCTCAACTTTTTGCGAAAGCTTAACGAGGTCCCTACCCTGGTTAATCAGCCGGCCTCGCTCATCCAGCACTTTAATGTTAAAGCGCAGGTGACTGTCTAGTGACTCAAGATTCCAGGCCTCAATAGGAATAGATATGCTGCCTATAATTTTTAGCTCATCACTAAGAATCTCAAGCAAAGGGCGTGAACTAGCTTCAACCTTTGGCAGTATCTTGTCTACAACATCCGGCACAGGAACAAAGTGCTTTCGCAAAGTTCTGGGAAGCGTTTTGATCAGGTGGATGCATTTTTCACGAAGCAAGCCAGGAACTATCTTCTCGAGTTTATCTACAGTTAGCTGTTTTATTGCATTAATTGGCACCGAGATATTTACACCATCATCTTCAGCGCCGGGTTTGAACTGGTAACTCAGAGGAAAGCGTATGCCATTATTTTCAATATGTTCAGGATATAGGCCCGGATCGAATGAATCCGCATTTTCGCTGCGCAGCTGACCTTTTGTAAACCGTATTAGCTTTGAGTCAGCTTCGCTTGCTTTTTTTGCCCACTTTTCAAATGCAGCACCACTCACAATGTGTTCAGGTAAAGCCTTATCGTAAAGTCCGTATATCACCTCATCATCGACCAGGACATCTTTACGACGCGTGCGGTCTTCAATCGATTCCACTTCATCAATAAGCTTTAAGTTATGAGCGATAGCCTTATTTTTGGTGCGAAACTCTCTCTCTATGAGTCCGGTGCGAATAAATATTTCACGGCAAACTCCTGGGTCAATCTGGCTGTAGTTAACTGGGCGCTGAGAGACAATTTCAAGTCCGTATAAGGTCACCTTTTCTTTGGCAATTATTTGTGCCCTTTTGGCTTCCCAATGAGGTTCGGCATAAGAACGTTTTACCAAATGCTTTGCAAGCGGTTCTATCCATGCAGGATCGAGCCTTGCGTTATATCTGGAATAGACTTGTTGAGTTTCCACGATTTCAGCGGCAAATAACCATTTAGGGCGCTTTTTGTTTACGCCAGACCCGGGAAATAAGTGGAAACGTCGATTTCGACACCCTTGATACTCGCGTTTTTCTTCATGTTTACCGATATTGCCAAGCAAGCCGCTCAATAAAGCCTTATGAATAGAGTCATAAGAAGCCTCGCTATCATTTTCCTTGATGCCGATGCTTTTTAAAACGAGTAATAGTTGTCTATGTATCTCGCGCCACTCCCTCATACGCACAGCGGATAGGAAGTTTTTCTGGCAAAAGCGCTTTAATTGATTATTGCTTAGCTCCTGGCGTTTATCTTCAAAGAATTCCCACAACCGCAAAAAAGAAAGGAAATCTGATTCAGGGTCTTTATATTCCGCATGAGCCTGGTCAGCTGCTTGCTGCTTATCTGCAGGGCGCTCACGAGGATCTTGTATGCTTAAGCCGCTAACAATAATCAGCACTTCTTTTACTGCGTTTAAGTCCTGAGCGCTAAGCAGCATGCGTCCTAAACGAGGGTCTGTGGGAAGCGTCGCAAGTTTCTTGCCCAACGCTGTTAAGCGGTTGTTTTCATCGACGGCCTGCAACTCAAATAGTAGTTTATAGCCATCATTTAAAAGACGAGAGTCAGGTGGATCAATAAACTGAAAGTCTTTCACTGCCCCGAGTCCGGAGTCGATCATTTTAAGAATAACAGCCGCTAGATTGGTGCGCTGTATTTCCGGATCGGTAAACTCAGGTCGTGAAATAAAGTCGTCTTCACTGTAAAGTCGATAACAAATACCTTCAGCAATCCGCCCACAACGACCCTTTCGTTGATTTGCACTCGCTTGGGAGATTGACTCGATAGGCAAACGCTGTAATTTTGAGCGATACGAATAGCGGGAAATCCGCACGGTACCGGGGTCAATTACATAGCGGATACCAGGCACTGTAATTGAGGTCTCAGCGACATTAGTAGAAAGGATGATTCGTCTGCCAGAGTGAGGTTGAAACACCCTGCTCTGGTCTTTGGTACTTAACCTGGCATATAAGGGCAGTATCTCGGTGTCACGCCATTCATAATCATTAAGGGTCTTGGCGATCTCTCTGATCTCTCGCTCGCCAGGTAAGAAAACCAAAACATCGCCAACTTGCCAAGAGCGTTGGCGTTCTTCGTCTTGAATCTCCTCGACCACTGTAGCTATCTGCTCACCAAGAGATAACTCTTGTACATCTGCACCAATAGATGGGCGGTAATTCACGTCAACCGGATAACTTCGCCCTGAAACAGAAAATATTGGCGCGCCAGTAAAGAACTCCGAGAACCGGTCTACGTCGATCGTGGCAGAGGTAATAATGAGTTTTAATTCAGGTCTTTTCAGCAGAACGCGTTTTAAGTAACCGAGTAAGAAATCAATATTTAAACTACGCTCATGCGCCTCATCAATAATAATAACTTCATAACGATTTAAGTAACGGTCAAACTTGATTTCATTTAAGAGAATACCATCCGTCATGACCTTTATTAGCGTACTATCACTAACTTGATCGGTAAAACGAACTTGATAGCCAACCAGATCACCAAGCGGGGAATTTAGCTCTTCCGCTAATCTCGTCGAAACGGTGCGTGCAGCGAGACGCCTTGGCTGAGTGTGGCCGATAAGGCCCTTCCTTCCAAGCCCCGCTTGAAGACAGGCTTTTGGCAGCTGAGTCGTTTTACCTGATCCGGTTTCACCAGCAACAATTACAACCTGGTTATCCTTTATTGCCTTGCTAATGTCGTCAACTTTTTGGGAGACAGGTAGCTGAGGCGGGTATTTGATTGAAACCGGACGGTTTATTTTTTTACTTAGACGATCTTTAGATTCCTCAATTTCTTGAGTTAGCTTTTCAAGCTTTTCCTCTAGGGCGTTATCATCACCGTGTGATGAGAGTTGCTTGAGTCGTTTTTTAAAGTGACTTTGATCTTTGTAAGAACAGCTGGATATGGCCTGCTGAAGCTTTCTGACATCTAAGGGCATTAGATAAAACCTGGTTCAAAATAACAAAAAATAATAAAGCTAAGTTTTTGATTCGTACGGATTCTAGCCTATTCTAAATAGACGAACCTTAAAACTATTCTGTCAAAATTAGTTGTAAAGAAAATTAATTCAAAACTATAGAAGCTAAGAAGTTATGCGCGTACTTGAAAACATTACCTATGACGAATTAAGAGTCAGCGATTATGCCACATTTACTAAAACATTAAGTGATGAGAATTTGGTTTTATTTGCTGCGACTAATGGCGAAATGCCGCTGAGTGCTTTATCTGTCGATGCTGCGAAAAAGAATGTATATGACGATACAGTCGGCTATGGCATGTGGGCTAGCTCACTTATCTCAACCGCTTTCGACAAAGTCATTCCTGGGCCTGGAAGTATCTACCTGGACCAAAACCTAAGCTTTAAGCGAAAAGTAGAGCTGGGAGACACGCTGACGGTAAAGCTCACTGTACTCCAAAAGCTCGAAAACCATAGAGTGTTGTTTCAGTGTGACGTTAGTAATCAAGATGGTGAAGTCGTGGTAAATGGTGAGTCGACTGTAATCGCCCCAATTGATAAGATATCTGTAGACCAACAATCACTCCCACGAGTACACATCAAGAACTAGGCTTTATTAAATTATAATGGATAAGATTTTTTTAGCGCTCGATTCAATACTAACCCGTTACGAAAATCTTTTTCATAATGCTAATGAACTCGGCTTACCCTCTTTTCAATGCGACCCGATCTGGCCCTCGCCTTGCGCAGTTAGTATCGTCAAAGACTGTCATTACTGGCGCCATAAGGAAAAGAGATCAGGGAATATCTTTGCAAGCCTTGAAGATGCGCTCGAGACCAAATTCCATCCCGATTTCCACGCCTTCTTCGAAAGCTACTGGGCGAACGGAATGCGTGTAGAGCACCCTTTAGTTGATTTTGCGTTAATACAAACGTGGAACGAAGAAGATCAGGAGCGTCTAAAAGAAAATATACTCGGACACTGTTTCGCGAAGCTTAAGAACAAACAGAGCTTAACGCTATTTATCGGCTGCACCGACAGCAATGAAGTTGTAAGTATTGAAAATCATAGCGGGAAAGTCATTTTAGAGCGCCCAGGTCGAAAAGATTATAAAGAGTTGGCTGACAACCTTGAAAGTTTCTTGCTAGCCCTCAACCCTACAGCACTCGAGTACAACTAAGGCGCCTTCATGTTAAGCCATGCTTCTTAGTAGCGCGGGAGCTTAACATTTTCAAACATTTCTTGAACGTCCTGACGATGCATATGGCGGTAGCATGCTTCCTCGACAACCTTCTGAGTAAGATGAGGTGCAAACTGTTGTAGGAACTCATACATAAAGCCGCGCATAAAGGTCCCCTTCCTGAATCCGATATTGGTAACACTTGCCTCAAACAGTCGGTCGGTATCAATCGCAGTCAAGCCGACATCTTTTTGAGTGTCGTAAGCCATGGATGCTACGATCCCGATACCCAAACCGAGTTTCACATAAGTTTTTATGACATCGGCATCGGACGCAGTAAAGACAATATTTGGAGATAATCCAGCCTCTGAAAAGGCAGCATCAAGCTTGGACCTCCCGGTAAACCCTTTCACATAGGTGACAATCGGGAATTCAGCTAGCTTGGCTAATGTTATATCACTATCTGAAGCAAGCGGGTGATTGTTAGGCACGATAACGATTCTATTCCAAGAATAGCAAGGCATCATGATTAAGTCTGGATGATGCTCGAGCGCCTCAGTCGCAATTGCGAAATCCACGGTGCCATCTGAGGCAAGTTCGGAAATTTGAGCAGGTGTTCCCTGGTGCATATGCAATGAAACATCGGGAAAGCTATTCATAAATCGACTAATTACCGTCGGCAGGACATAGCGCGCCTGTGTATGTGTAGTAGCAATCGACAAGTCACCTTTGTGCTCATTATTAAACTCCTGAGCAATTTTTTTAATACTTTCGACTTCTCCAAGCACATCGCCAACAACTTTCAGTATCGCTTCGCCTGCGGGTGTTATCCGTGTTAGGTGCTTACCACTACGAGAGAAAATCTCTACCCCCAGCTCGTCTTCTAGCAAACGAATCTGCTTACTTATACCGGGCTGAGAGGTGTATAAGCTTTGTGCAGTTGCAGAAACATTTAAGTCGTGATGAGCGACTTCCCATATATAACGGAGTTGTTGTAATTTCATTATTATCTCCAGACAGGATCGGGTTACACCAAAATGATATAA
>NZ_LWGE01001153.1:0-3984 GCF_001635315.1 Oleiphilus sp. HI0123 | reverse complement strand
GTTGTCATAAACTATGGGTTCATCAGGAAGGTTGGCGCTGGTCACGAGTAGTTGATAGTTTTGTGCTTCTTCAAGCCAATTTATTCCTTTTGGCCTGCCAAGCAGGGCATGAAAAATTAGATAATGAAGCGGGGTATAAGGCAACATGCAGCCCAAGTCACTTAGGTTCGGTGCGAGCCAATCTTCCTCTTCTTGCTTAGAGTCAGGCTTTAAACTTCTTTTCTTAGGCAGAAGTACAATCGGTGCGTGAGAAGAATTCAGCTCGTGAAGGCTTGCTCTGTCTAGCTCGACTATGGGCTCAAGTGAAGGCGTATTCAAGGCCATGAGGGCAAAGGGTTTATCAGGGCGTTGCTTAACTTTTCTTAGCCGCTTAATACTCTCAGAATTTTTGGCATCGCAAATTAAGTGGAAACCACCGATGCTTTTTATAGCAATAATAGCGCCTTGCTTTAATTGTTCGGCGCAAAAATCGATTAGTGCCTGATTCTGTTCTAGAGGCAAACGAATACCTTTCTTATCGACTAGCGCTAATTGTGGTCCACAGTCATTGCAGGCATTGGTTTGCGAGTGGAAGCGTTTGGCATTTGAGGGAGTGGAATATTCGTGCTGACAGGTACTACACATGTCGAACTTTGCCATACTGGTGTTGTCTCGGTCGTAGGGCAGATCGGCAATAATGCTGTAGCGTGGTCCACATTGAGTGCAGCTTATAAAAGGGTGAAGGTAACGACGGTTATTTGTGTCAAATAGTTCATCTAGACAAGAGGAACACAGTGCCAGGTCAGGGGATACTTCTGGTGCATTTGTCGATAATGATAGGCTATTGGAATCAGTTTCTGACTCTATGATTGAAAAGCTAGTGGCTGAGATTTGAGGGCTAATACGCTCAAGCTCAATACTCTCCACCTGAGCCGCAGAGGGCTTTGTTGCTAGAAGCTGATTACGGAATTCATCAAGGTGGGCTTGTTCCCCGGTTAATACAATTTCAAGGCCCGAGGAGGAATTTCGGACTGAGCCCGTCAGTGAAAGCGAGTGAGCGAGCCGATAAACAAAAGGCCGAAAGCCAAGGCCTTGTACTCGCCCGCTTACTTTCAGGCGAATACTTGCCGAGTCACTATCTTGTTGGTGCATGTTGATTGAGCCAGCTTAACCACTCTTCCATCCCGTCGCCTGTTTTGGCGGATAGAACGATAAACTTAATATCCGGGTTGATACGACGCGCATATTCGATGCTTTTATCGACATCAAAATCGACATAAGGAAGGAGGTCAGACTTATTGATTAGCATAAGTGAAGAAGCTTTAAACATGTCAGGGTATTTAAGCGGTTTATCTTCGCCTTCCGTGACCGATAAGACCACGACCTTGCTATGTTCTCCTAAGTCGAAAGCAGCGGGGCAAACGAGGTTGCCGACGTTTTCGATAAAAAGAATATCGTGCTCTGCCAGCTCAAGCTTTTTCATGGCATGTCCAACCGCATGAGCATCGAGGTGGCAGCCTTTTCCAGTATTGATTTGAATTGCCTTGGCACCGCTGTCGATGATTCTCTGCGCGTCATTATCTGTTTGCTGGTCGCCTTCAATAACACAGACTCTTTTGTTTCCCTTAAGGGGCTCGATCGTAGCGGTGAGTAGGGATGTTTTCCCGGAGCCTGGACTTGAAACCAAGTTTAAAGCGAGCACTTTATTTGAGGCAAGCAGGGCTCTATTCTTTTCCGCATAGCTATCATTCTTGGCAAGCAGGTCTTGTTCGACCTCAATCAGCCTAGAGTCAGTGTCGTGCTCATGCTCATGTTGATGAGAGTGAGAGGGAGTAGAGCAGCCGCAGGTTGTGCACATGGATATCGATTCTTGTTAGTAAGCTGATAAACATCATAGTAAATGAAACTCGCTCTGGTTAGAATTGCCTCAGGTCAAATATAAGAAACTTAATTTATGAAATGGAACCCTTTTAATCAGAGTATCGGGCTTGCGTTGGGCGGCGGCGCAGCAAAGGGTATTGCTCACATTGGCGTGCTGCAGGTACTGGAAGAGCGAAATGTAGAGATCGATTATATTTCCGGCACCAGTATTGGGGCTTTAGTCGCGAGCTACTATGCCTTCGGTAAGTCGATAGACGAGATCAAGAAAGTGGGCGAGGATATGAGTTTCAGCTCGATGGTCGGTTTGTCGATTCAACGCAAAGGTATCTTCACCACCAAAACCATTCACGAGATGATTTTGCAAGATATCGGTAATGTGGATATACAGGATGCTCGTATTCCTTTGGCGATTTGTACTACCGATATTCATACCGGTGAGAAGGTCATATTAAGATCAGGGAACTTGGCCGATGCGGTGTGTGCGTCAGCGGCAGTGCCAGGGATTTTTGTGCCGGTAGAAATTGAAGGTAGGTCGTTGGTTGATGGGGGTATCACTGAAAACGTACCCGTTTCAGCACTTGAACAGATGGGTGCGGGTATTACTATCGCTGTTGATTTGAATGGCGTGAGTCGCTATCAAGAACCTAAAGATATGGTCGCTATAATGGGGAATGCTATCGATATCGCAATTGATCAGCGTACCAAGGAGCAGTTGAAGAGGGCTGATTTGGTCTTGTCATTTGACTTGGCTAAATATAGTCGGTTTGGTAACCACGAACAGTTTGCGCCGGTATTCCAATATGGATACGACTTCACCGTAAAGAAGATATCACGCTTGTTCTGGTATCGGAAAATACGGCTTTTATATTTTCTTAGCGAGGTCCTGAAAGTGATTATTCCTCTCAAGGTGCCTATCATTCTGAACTTCAAAAGCTATTTGACCAGGCGGAGAAAGAAGATTCTTTCTAAAGTAGACTAATGCTTATATGAGAGCGAAAATACCGTGGAATTGAGAGCTGTGGTATGAGTTTATTGCGAGTGTCATTTGATGGGTGAACATTATCACTAGTCTGGGTTGTTTGTTCAATTGATGAAACAAACACTGAAGTCGGTTGTGCTATTTCTTTAGTTTATTGTCCAGAGAGCTTTAGACCATAGTCTAGTGCTCGACCAAGGTCTAATTGGCGGCGGCCAGAATATGTTGACAATAAGAGTTATATCTACTTACTCGGTAACATAGACTTCAAGGAGCCTGTCATGAGCTTAGCTGCCCAGAATAACTACACTACCTCTAATTCAACCAGTGATTTTGTGCCAAACATCGATAAAGTTGGCTATCAGAGCCTGTATCAAATGTCGATAGAGAAGAATGAAGACTACTGGCGAAAAGAAGCTGAGCGCTTGTATTGGGATAAACCCTTCACCAAAGTCAAAGATGTCTCATTTGCAAAAGATGACTTACATATTTCATGGTATGAAGATGGAGAGCTGAATGTTTGTTACAACTGTGTAGACAGGCATTTAGAAACGCGAGCAGACCAGGCAGCCATAATTTGGGAAGCCGATGAACCGGGCCACAGCAAGACAATTACCTATCGAGACTTACATCGAGAGGTGTGTCAGTTGGCTAATGGCCTGGAATCTATGGGAGTAGGTAAAGGTGACCGTGTCGTACTGTATATGCCTATGATTCCCGAGGCATCGTATGCGATGCTGGCGTGTGCTCGTATTGGTGCCATTCATTCAGTGGTATTTGGTGGTTTTTCGGCAACAGCTTTAGCAGATCGCCTGGATGATTGTGAGGCAAAAGTCGTGATTACGGCGACAGAGGGTGTGCGTGGTGGGAAATCTATCCCGCTTAAGTCAAGTGTGGACGACGCGCTGGAGATATCCAAACGTAATACTGTCAAAAATGTACTGGTTGTTGAAACAACCCATAACACAGGTTCAACTCGTCATAACTGGGACGTTGACTATCGTCGCTTGGTGGCTGAGCAAGCTGACAAGCATACAGCCGTTCCGGTAAATGCTGAAGATCCATTGTTCATTCTTTATACCTCTGGTTCTACCGGTAAACCAAAAGGTTTACAGCATTCCAGTGGTGGATATTTGACTTATGTGACG
>NZ_LWGE01001152.1:0-1425 GCF_001635315.1 Oleiphilus sp. HI0123 | reverse complement strand
TCAAGCCAGGGTGCTGGTGGTGTATTTATTTTGGCATTGATTGCGCTGGTCATCTTTTTAGGCTTTAAGTCATTTTATACCATTGATGAGCAGGAAAGAGGCGTTGTCCTTCAATTAGGTAAGTACAACCGAACCTTGGACCCGGGCTTACGCTTTGTGATTCCTGTTGTCGAGAAGGTCATTCCTGTAAACGTAACTAATGTTCGAAATGCCGAGTTGAAGCAAGAAATGCTGACTCAGGATGAGAACGTGGTTCAGGTTGAACTAAACGTTCAGTATACGGTATCGGACCCAGTAGCATTTGCTTTACGCGTTGAAGATCCAGAGCGTAGTTTACAACATGCTGCTGAATCAGCATTACGGCATGAAGTGGGTAGTACAGATTTGAACCCAATTCTAACGGCTGGCCGTGCTGTGCTTGCAGAAAATGCGCGAACGCGTCTGCAAAGCTTTATGGATTCCTACGACACGGGTGTTAACGTTAGTATTGTTAACGTTAAAGAAGCGCGTGCACCTGCTGCTGTTCAGTCAGCCTTTGATGATGTTCAAAAGGCTAATCTGGATAAAGAGCGTTATGTAAACGAAGCAGAGGCTTATGCCAACACCGTTGTTCCCGAAGCGCGTGGTAAGTCTCAGCGAATGTTAGAAGAAGCGAACGCATATAAAGAGCAGGTTATCTCTCAGGCACAAGGTGAGGCTGATCGTTTTAAGAAGTTACTTGTTGAATATAAAAAAGCGCCAGAAGTTACCAGAGACCGTTTATATCTTGACGCAATCTCATCGGTATACAGCAATAGCAGTAAAGTCTTGGTGGATGTAGAAGGCGGCAACAATATGATGTATTTGCCTTTGGATAAGCTAATGTCTAACCGCTCTGTTAGTCTATCAAATGATGATAGCGTAGATCAGTCTGTGTCAGATATTGCAGACCAAGTTATTGAGGAGCTTCGTTCAAGAAACAACCGTACATCCAGGGAGAGCAGATAAATGTCTAAGTCTTCATTATTATCTTTGATTTCATTACTGGTTGTTGTCGTTGTTCTATCTGCATCGATTTATGTAGTAGATGAGCGAGAAGTGGGTATCAAGCTTCAGTTTGGTGAAATCGTTGAAACAAACATTCAGCCAGGTGTGCACTTCAAGATGCCTTTCTTTCAGAATGTTCGTTTGTTTGATGCGCGTCTTCTAACCTTAGATGCACAGCCAGCACGTTTTCTTACCGTGGGTAAGAAATTTGTAATCGTTGACTCTTTCATTAAGTGGAAGATTGTCGATGTTAAAGCTTATTACAAGGCAACAGCGGGTAATCGTTGGCAAGCCACGACCTTGTTGGCGAACTCAACCAACAAAGGCTTACGAGACGAATTTGCATCTCGCAGCTTAACTGAGGTGGTATCGGGTGAGCGTGATCAGTTGATGAGTATC